>CALPWM020000049.1 GCA_943327275.2 Chitinophaga pinensis | reverse complement strand
GTACTGTTCTTGATCTGCACTTTCAATTCTTCGAGCTGGTTCTTTTTAAAGGTAGCCTCCTGTTTTACTGCAGTAAGTTTTGCTTGCTGCCTGGTAAACTGGATATTTGACTCGTTGTATTGCGCATTGATCGCATTATAGGCCAATTCAGCTGCGGCATAATCCGTTTCCACCAGTTGAATCTGTGCAGACAATTCTGTCAATGCCTTATTTGCTTCATCTAATTTAACCCTATCAGACTGAATGCTTTCCTTTCCTTGTGCCAATTGGGCTTCAAGGTCCTTCACCCTGCCAGCTGCGGTTTGCTCAGCGGCATGAAGCGATTCAATCCTGTTGTTGACACCAAAAGACTTATTGGTGAGCTCCTGAATTTTTCGTTGCGATTCGCCAATTGCCCTTTCCTGCAATTGGTTGTTGTACTCCAGCACCTCATTGTGCCTTTCCTGGATGTCTGCCTTGATGAGGGCCACTACTTCTTCCTGGACAACAATTTCTTCCAAGAGCTTCTCCAAGTTCTTGGCCCTTCCGATTTTCTTTCCTTCAAACAATCCAACACTTCCGCCGGTAAGGGAATACTGTCCTTTCACATATTTACCATGCTTTTCAAGAATCACATTGGCAGTAGCACTTTCAAGGGCAGACTCATCTTCTGCAATGAGCACATTGCCCAGCAGGTGTTTAACGAGATTGGCAAAGCGTTGGTCATACTCCACAACATCTGTTGCAGGAATGGTGCCAGCAATATTTTCAGCCTTGATATTTTTGGAAGCGTAGACTTCATCAAGCTTGTCCAGCATGAAGAAATTGGCTTTACCCTTTTTATTGGCATCAAGCAGGTGTACAGCCTGAAGTCCTTCCGTAAGGTTGTTCACCACATAATAGTTGAGGTAAGGCTCCAACACGTTTTCAACGGCTGCCCTATAGGCCTCTTTTACGTAGATGATATCAGATAGAATAGGCGATGCATGGCTCCACCCAGTATTCTTGTGCAGGAACTTGACACTCTCCGGATAGCCCTCCATCTTATCAATCAGGCTCTTGAGCAGCGCATGCTCATTCTTTTTTGAATCCAGCTTTCTGTTTTCATCAGCAAGATGAGAACGGAGGTTTTCGAGTTTGGACTGGGTCTGCAGGATCTGCCCTTTTACTTCCTCGTGCTGCTTTTGCAGGGTTTCCAGGTTGGATTTTTCGCCATCCAACGCAGCTGCATTTTCATCCCTTTGAACAGTGAAATCTGTCAGTTGTGCCTGGCGTTGAGATTGTTCTTCCTTGATATGGTTGATGGACTTCTCGATGTTCATCAGCGAGGTATCCCTGATCGCGACATTTTTCTCTGCCTCAAACTGGCTTCTTTGGACCGATTGATTTTTTCTCCTCAATTCATCTACCAAGACACGTTTCTCATCAAATGCTTTTCGGTTCAGGTCCACGTTTGATTTGAGCTCATCAATACTGGATTGCAGGGTCACAAGCTTCGACTCTTCCTCTGTTATCTGAAGGGTTGAAAACTGGATACTCTCTTCCAATCCTGCTGATTGACCTCCTGCTTTGGAGAGAAAATCATTCAGGGATTTCTCCTTTTCACGCAGGTATTGTAAACGTTGCTGGGCAAGGTTTTTATCGTTTTCCTTGCTGCGGATATTGTTGACAAGTTCATTGTAGGATTGTTGCAACAACTGAAGCGCCTTCTCTTCTTCAACGAATTGAAGCTTTTCCTTTTCAAGATCAGCTTCCTCATTGGTAATCTTGGTATCAACACCAATCTTGCGGTCTGCCTCTTGCTGCTGCTGCTCGGTCAATTCACGGTACTGGATATTGAAACCTTCCAGTGCCGCCTTGGCCAATTCAATTGACTTTACCTTGTATTCTTTTTTAATCTCAAAATACTTTTCAGCCTTTTTTGCCTGACTTTCCAACATTTTAAGCTGATTGTGAATCTCAAATAGAAGATCCTCAATCCTGGCCAAATCCTGCTCAGTTGCGTCAAGCTTGAGTTTGGCTTCTTTTTTCCTGGTTTTATAGATGCTGATGCCGGCAGCCTGCTCCAGCATTTTGCGGCGGCTGTTCTCTTTGTCTTTGATGATGTCATCAACCATACCCAATTCCATGATGGCATAGCTGTCTGTGCTGACACCCGTATCCAGAAAAAGATTATGAATATCCTTCAAACGGCACTGAACATCATTCAGCCTGTATTCACTTTCACCGCTTTTATAAAACTTTCTTGTAACTGTTACAGTATTAAACTCAGTGGGCAAAAGATTCTTGGTATTGTCGAAAGTGAGGCTCACTTCTGCCAGACCACTGGCGCCCCTTGATTTTGACCCATTGAATACCAGGCTCTCAAGATTTTCACTCCTCAGGTTGCTGATCTTGTGCTCCCCAATTACCCATCGGATCGAGTCTACAATATTGCTCTTGCCACAGCCATTTGGGCCAATTACACCAGTAATTCCCTCATCAAAATTGAGCACCGTTTTGTCCGCAAAACTCTTGAACCCCTTGATTTCTAAACTCTTTAATCTCACAATCTTTGGATTTGGTCAGGCGACAAATATAAGGCTTGAAGGGCTGGATTTATCCACTAGTTGTTAACAAAGTTAGTAACATAAGAGGCCTTTTGATGCTTTGATAAAACACGAGGGATCAGTCTTTGATGAATTTTACCTTGTACATCAATTTACCTCCTGAAAAAATGGTTAAATAATAAAAACCGTGGGGGAAAATGGAGAGATCGATTAATTCACGGGTTTTAATACTCCGAACAGTTTTCATCAATTGACCAGATGAATTAAACAATTTTAGGTCTGCATTATCAGAAATTGTCGAGGACAATTCAACATTCAAATACTTAGTAACCGGATTAGGGTAAATGGTTAAATCATTTGAAGCATCCAGCGTTAAATTGCTCGTCAAATGATAAAATAGCTTGGAAGGCGCTCCAATACATCCCTTATCCACAAAAGCAGCACTATAAACTCCTGGCAATGAGAGCTTTAAAGAGGGGCCAACATATGACATTATCAATTCAAAATTTCTATACCAAACCGCTGGTGAGGAGGGAGACAGGCTGAGCTCCCCGGGAGAACGCTGCTGCAACATTGGCATCGTTTGTATGGGTATCACCGATACAACCGCCTCAGATAAATCACTCTCACACCTTGTTGACAGATCCAGCCTGCCCAATAAAAACTTATATGTGCCAGGATCCATCCTTGATAATTCAACAGTATTATTTGAAGTTGCAATTGGTTTCTGACCAGGATAATACCAGGTATAGGAATACCCGGCAAAATTATTTAATGTGTTATCAACCAATGAAGAACCCTTACAGATGATAATCGAATCCAGCGTAGGCTTTGATGGTTTTGGATTTACGACAACACCAAGTATTGAAGCAGCACTAACACATCCTGTCAAAGTATCCTGTACAAAACAACTATATTTAAATGACCCAGGAATTCGTGTAGAAGGAACGGGGCTTATTGTATCCCTTGAGGGCAGGTTTGTGATAGTATCCACCCATTTTACCACCTGCCCAAGGCCCGAGGAAACATTCAGGGGATAGGCTTTTTGATATTGACAATAAGACAGCTGCATCACTTGTGGAGGTGGCGGATTCTCCCTTACCCAAACTGCAATGCTGACGGTATCGCTAGTGCAACCATTCCCATCCACCTGGGCAACGTGGAAGCTTGTCATTCCAGCAACAGATGTTGAAGGTTGAGGAGACTGAACATCCAAAGATTCCAGCTGATTATTAAACCAAGCAAGTGTGTTTCCACTGGAAGCAATTGCTTCCAGTTTTCTGGATTGATCATTTCTACAAAAGAAATAAAATTTATCATTTACTCCAGGCTTTTCAACAGCATACAATATTACTTTGTCAGTATAGGCAATTGTGCCATTTTCAAAAATCAATGCAGCCCTATAAGTCCCTGTTTTATTGGGAAGTATAAATCCAATGGTATCATTTGCAGACAAAACATCATTAAAATACCAGCGGACTTTACCGCGGAAATCTGCATTTGATGCAAGAGCAGAAAGCATCATCATCCTCACACTCAGCAGCTGATTGGTTTTCAAGCAGCGTCTTTGGGTTGAATTTTCGAAGCCCGTCATTTCAAGAGAAGAAAGAGAATTCAACCCTTGCGTAGCTTCAATTTCCCAATTTCCTCCAGTAAGTTCAATTTTAACCAATGATGTATCGCTATCCCACACTGCAAGCTTTAGCCCTTTATTCGTAAACGAACCATGCTTTAATATGGTTTCGCCATTCAATAAAATCTGGCTGTAGTGACTTGGCAGTTCAAGCACTGCAGTCACTTTACCGGGCAAATCAAGTTTGACATCAAGGCGATTTTCTCCATATTTAAAACTTGATTTTATCATTCCCAAAACCGAGGGCACCTTAACAGAAGAATTCTTTATTGAACCATCCAATGGTCTGATGCTTATCCTATCAAAGCCTGCGCTTGTAGGCACTATGCCGTGAACATACATAGGCAATAAATAAACAGCCCCACCACTCCAGGCGTGATTCGGTGTAGTTCCACCAAACTCATCATTCGGAATAGACCATCCTTCCCAAAGCGTAGACCAGTTTTTATCTGCAGCCATTAAACCATATCTCTTCTTTATTCTGGTAAGCCCTTCTTTAATGAATCCAGCCGTCATCATTGCTTGAATGATGAACTGCTCCATGTATGGACTGGCATTCGCTTTAGCATTGATGATTGTCATAAGGCCATTATGATCAACCACCTCAGCAACTCCATTGAGAATGGCAAATGCCTGAACCCTTTCATCATAAAAATTAACTTCAGCAGACTTGAATCCGCTTCCTACCAACATATGCCTTCTTATCGCAGCCTTCAAAGCATTGAATTTCAACGTGTACTGGCCTGCTTTTTCAGGCTTACCTATAACAGCGGCCATCTTAGCCATGGAGTTGAGCACTCCAGCATAAAGCATGTTGTACAACCCTTTCATGTCAATCCCGTGCCCCCTATCGCCCCAAATCCATCGATTCCCTGATACCCTGACATTGATCAATCCATTCGCATCATATTCCCAAAACCCCAAATTCCTATCCACTTGCGGAAATATTGTTGTCAAAATTTCCGAGTCTCCTGTGTTCATATAATAATTCCATACACCCTGTAATCCATATGTTGTGAGGGTTTGGTCTGGAATTTCCAGATCAGAATTACCAGCAGGAACGGGAGATGAAAATTCACCGTTGGGCTTGACCCAACCACTCATTTCCGACAACCACTTTTTTGAAAGCGTATGAGACGAAATGGACAAAGAATAGAAAGATTGCGCAGTTTGTGAAACGATATCACCAGTCCAGGCAGCCCTTTCCCTATCAGGACAATCCATATAATTGTCGCGCATGCTCAATTGCAATGTACGCTGGCCTTTTTTCCAAATCTGATCCAACATGGCATCATCGGAAGTAAACTCACCCTCAGGTACTGCATCAAATGAAGACTCACGGTATTGCAATTTTAAAACTTCAATCCCTTTGGGTATTTGGTAAATCAGTTTTTCCCCATTCATCCATCCGGGAAATTCAAATTCCTGTTCGCCTGCTCTTGTAATATATTCACCCCTGATCGTTGGCTCTCCCAGGAACATGTAAATATCGGTAAAGACCTTAATCTTCAGTCCGGGGGTGCTTGTCCTTATTTTTAAAACAGGATGCACCTGACAGTTGTAAGGCAACTTACCCTCATGGGTAACGATTGAAGCCGCATTAACAACATTCATAGAGACATAATCCTTCAAGCCTAAATCCTTAAAAAAAGGAATCTGCCTGGGAAACAATTTGTTCCAAGGGGGGCTTCCCGCATCGCCTATTTCTATGGCTTTTTGCATGGATACCGTGGCCGGTGACTGCCAATTCAATTTCTCAAGCCTTGCATCATACCTTATGTTGGATTCAGCAAGCCTGAAATTAGGACTTGGATCATCAGCGGTTTGGTATGCATCCATAACCATTGCTTCCCATTTATCCGAAGAAGAAACATCCGTGAAGGCCGATGGACAATCGATAAGAATACCTGCTTTACCACTATTCTTATGCGAAAAACCCTCCTTCCCGAAATGCCAGAGCAAAACCCCAATTGAATTTTTCCCCTTCACCAAATATCTAGAAACTTCAAGACTATCATAATAGGTGTCGTCCGGGGTAGGCCCACGTTTTAGCCCACCTTCATAGATGACCATTTTGCCATTCACCCATAACCAATACTTGGTATCTGCTGCTATGCGCATGGGAAGTTTACGAGAAGTATCTTCTATAAAAAACTCCTTTCGGAAAGCAACCCATGTATTGGGATTGTTTTTTATACCAGCTGCAGTAATCCATTTCCCCTGCCATTGCTGAGAAAAAGCGTTTAATCCAAATTGGAGGATCAAGAAAAGGGAAAGACCGTATTTCAAGAAATTCTCAGCATTTATATCCTTTTTAGAAAAAATAGCGGGCTAAAGATATAAAATTGCCGGAATTCAATAGCAAGGATCACCATGTTTGAAATCTAGATCATTCACTAGGACCAAAAAAGAAAAGGGAAAGGGAGATGTATGCAACTAAAATGCAGAGGAGCCTTTAAATTCTGTAGTTGTTTGGCATCCATCTTTGTTAACACCAGAACGGGTTAAAACAATAAAAAAAGTCAAGATTAATATTTTAAGATCAAGGAATAAAGAACGTTTGGACAAATACTCAATATCGAGCTTGAATTTTTTTTCCCAGCTAAGGTTATTTCTACCGTTTACTTGAGCCCAACCCGTAATACCCGGTAATACATCATGTCTTTTGTGTTGCAAATCATCATACAACAAGAGATATTTCATCAACAGTGGTCTTGGCCCCACTATGCTCATTTCACCTTTTAAGACATTGATGAGCTGCAGCACCTCATCCAATGAACATTTCCTGATTATACTGCCCAAGGGTGTAATTCTTGCATCATCAGGAAGTAATTTTCCTGAATGATCAAATACATCAATCATGGTTTTGAACTTGATGATCTTGAACGGTTTGCCTTTTAATCCTGGTCTTTGCTGAAGAAAAAGAAAACTGCCCTTGTTTTGAATTGAAAGCAAAAAAGAGATCAAAACGAGCAATGGAGAACACAATGTCAACACCACAACCGCAATTAAAAAATCTCCTAAGGGTTTTATATAATAACCGTACATGATTAAAATTTGGAGAAAACCATATCAAAACATTCAAAAATCCTGTCAAAGCCTTCATCAGTTAAACTTGAGCCGCTTGGAAGGCAAAGACCAATATCAAATAAATGGTCAGAGACGCCATTAAGGAAGCGAGGGGTATCGCTAAAAACTGGCTGAAGGTGCATTGGCTTCCATAAGGACCTCACTTCTATTTCATTTTGGTCAAAAAGTGACCGAATAGCATCTATTGAAATGCCCTTGTTTTTAACAGGATCAATTAAAATACAGGTAAGCCAACGGTTTGAAAAATAACCCGATGGTTCGATTTGAAATTCAATATTGAATCCTTTGGTATTCCAAGCAGAGAAATAATTGAAATACCGGTTGAAATTATCCCTTCTGGCCTCTACTCTTTCATTCAAAACAGATAGCTGGCCACGACCAATACCAGCCAGAACATTGCTCATTTTGTAATTATACCCAATTTGGGAATGCTGGTAGTATGGACCAGGGTCTTTTGCCTGTGTCGCCAAATGTTTGGCTGAAAGAATAAATTCTTCATTATTTGAGATCAACACACCACCGCTGCTTGTGGTGATGATTTTATTCCCATTGAATGAAATTACGCCCAAGGTGCCAAATGTGCCACATGGAATATTGTTTATTGAAGAACCCAATGACTCTGCGGCATCTTCAATAACCGGAATCGCATATTTAGCTGCCACCGTTACAATCTCTTCCATCTTCGCAGGCATACCGTAAAGATTTACAACAATAACTGCTTTTATGTTTTTGCCAAGAGACAAACGATGCTGTATCGCTTTTTCCAAAAGTACAGGATCCATGTTCCATGTCTCAGGATCACTATCAACAAAGACAGGAGTTGCACCAAGATATACGACAGGATTGGCTGAAGCTGCAAAAGTAAATGTCTGACAGATCACTTCGTCACCAGTTGAAACCTTTAGCAATTTCAACGCCAGATGCAATGCAGCGGTTCCACTGTTTACAGCAGCAACGGAATAACCGTTCAAGAGAATGGATAATTGCTTTTCAAACTCATCAACATTCGGGCCCAGGGGCGCAATCCAATTTGTATCAAAAGCTTCCTGAACGAATGAAAGTTCATTTCTACCCATGTGGGGCGGCGACAACCAGATTCTCTTCTTCATTTGACCTCTCATTTATTTTTATAAATTTAGCAGGCACACCTGCCACAACAGAAAAATCAGGAACATCGCGTATCACAACTGAACCTGCACCGATAACGCACCACTTACCAATTTTAACCCCCTGAATAATAAATGCGCCAAGTCCAATGAATGAACCCTCGCCTACTTCTACACCACCAGCAAGTGCGGATGAAGGAGCAACATGCACAAAATCTCCTATAATGCAATCATGATCGATGGTTGAACTGGTATTGATAATACAATGTCTCCCAATTGCAGAATTGGTGTTGATGCAAACACCGGCCATCACGACAGAACCTTCTCCCAACAAAGATCTTTTTGATATTGAGGCCGCAGGATGTTTAACTAGACCATAGCCACGCTCCCGTTCTAATACCCTTGTTTTACGGGTTGCATTATCTCCGATGGTGATGATAAATTGTGAGTCCTTATCTGCAATACAACTGTCTTCTTTTACAATCGGATATCCACAGAGTTCAGGTGCTGTGTTATAGTGATCGACAAAATTCGCAATTTGGCCTCCAGAAAGCTCAATTGCTTCAGCAACAACAGCCCCATGCCCACCAGCACCCATCAGTATGAAATTCGATCTTTCTGTGTTAGGCATTTTTTAATTTTTTATGTGTTGCTAATAACTCTTTGTATTCATCCGCAAGCAGTCTCCAGATTGCCTGATTACTGAATTTTTGACGAATAATATCCAAACTGTTGCCAGTAAAATATTTGCACAATTCAGGATTTCTGCGCAAGAATATCATTGCATCGGCCAGCGCATCCGGATTTTTAGCTGGGACCAAGATTCCATTCACATTATTCTCAACAAGTTCATTGCACCCATTGATATTTGATAAAATCATAGGGCATTCCATAGCAGCGGCTTGCATTGGCACGTTGGGGAACCCCTCTCTATAACTTGGAAAAACAAGGACATCAGCGGCAGCAAAAAATGGCCTAACGTCATCCCGATATCCCCATGTAATGATGTTTTTGTTTTGCTCAATTGCGTTTAGCAAAGAGGGCTTAAGCCGATCTTTCTCCTCAAATGGTCCTACCAACCAAAGCTGATCATCAGGATGTTGTGCATGCACATGTAAGAACGCTTCAAGTAATTCTAAAATACCCTTATCTCCAACAATTCTACCAACAAAGAGCCAAACGAAGGAATTATTTTGCAATTTCGAAACCCATCTTAGTTCGTCAACTTGTTCTAAACTCACTCTAGCACGGGAGTAATATCCTGTATCAATTCCATTTGAAGATCCATGACCAATTAACTTTAGTTTTGAAGGTGTAGTACCCAATCCTTCAGAGCATATAAAATTCAAAAGATGCTGGGAATTGACATGTACACGGGTTGAAAGAGAAATTGTCAATCGCTCAACTTGCTTCAGCACCATTCTCTTAATTCCCTTACTCTCCATCCAAGGAAGCCCCCCAATGGTATGCAACTTTACTGAAACTCCTGCTAATGTCGCAGCAAGCATCCCCAATAATCCAGCTTTAGGTGTATGTGTGTGTATAATTGCCGGCTTCATCTTGAAAAAAAGAAACCATAGCCGTATTAAAGAGAAGAGATCCTGAACTGGTGTTATATTTCTTGTCATTGAAATTCTTGTCAAGCCACAACCTTCAGATTCAATGACAGCCTCTATTTCAGGACCCGGAGATGTTACCAAATGAACCATAAAGCCATTCTCCTGCATATACCTCATTTGCCCCTTCAATAATTTGTGAAGAGACAATGGGACTGTAGAAACACGAATTAAAAGAGGATTTTGGTTACCCTTCATGTTGTGTTTTAATCAAATGGCTCCTTAGTCCTTTCATGTTCATGCTTAACAATCCATATTCTTTTTGTAAATAAGTGTAGTGCTCTAAAATTTGTTTCAATTCACTCAAGCACTCATCGGGATGATTGCCAAAATTGTGTGGATGCCACCAGAGATGATAAAGGCCACCCGTTTTTGCAGCCAAGGTCATCTCTGATAAAATACGCTTCATTTTTAGCGTATTTAACATCCTGTTTTTTGTCCATGCCCTGTAAAGCCTGCTGGCTGGGATTTTGACTGGATTTTCATCAACATTGATTGAATCTAGAGGGACAACAGATTTCCTGTTGATCGGAAACCAAACATCTGCTGTTCGCATGATTTTAACTGCCAATGTATCTTTTCTGCTGGTATCCCAGTACCACTTGTCAGGATTGGTTCTTACAGATTTAATACCCATCTGATGACAAACGTTCATGTATGCATTGTTGAACTGATTTCTTGGGAACACCAATGATTCAATTGAAATTCCTTTCGCGAATGCCAGTTCCTTTGCTTTTTCAAGATCAACCTTAAACTGAGAAATGGTTTGCCCTTTTTCCTGACAGTAATAATGACTGTATGAATGTGTGCAAATTTCAACTCCAGGGGTTGACTTGATTTGGTCAATTAGTTCTGGTGCGAACAAATTTGATTCTTGAATATATTCCAAACGCAGATCACACCAATGGTATGAAGAAACAGATTTATTGATATAACCAGGGAGCAAATCAGGCTTATTCTTGTTCCACATTTCTACATTCTGATTAAAGATCATTCCAACTATCGCCCAAGTAACTTGAATATCATGTTGAGAAAACAATTCAAGCATTGCTGGTATTGCAACACGTGTATTGTTGAAATAAATGTTGGCCTGATTGCCAACTTTCATTTTTTCAAAAACGCCCCATTGTAGTTCAAAATCCAGGGAGATACAAAATACTCCCTGTTTATTGTCCGACATGTTGACTATTTAACTTTGATCAAGAATATCTCGTCCCTCCTGTTCATCCACATTAGATTTTTATCGAAAATAGGTAGCATTCGTGTTTTGCCGTAATAGTTTGATTCTATTCGCATGCTAGAAATACCATAACTAGTGAGATAACTTTTGACAACCAATGCCCTTTTCTCGGATATTTTCCAATTTGCTTCCTCATTCCCTTCAAAATCTGCATGACCATCAATGATGCAACGGTATTCATTGTTCCTCTTCAGGAATTCAACTATTTTGTTTAATAGTACATAACTGTTTTGTGTTAAACGAGCAGAATTTAAGTCAAAGAAAGTGTAGAACTGAACGGTATCTTTCAATGAAAAATCAACAGGAGACATTGATGAAT
>CALPWM020000048.1 GCA_943327275.2 Chitinophaga pinensis | reverse complement strand
GTGATTTTGCATATCCAATACAGACAACCCTTCCCGTGTAGGCAACTTCCTCCACAGCCGTGCGATAGGTGATGGGGCTTCCAACGGCTTCAATGATGACATCGGGGCCATCCCCGCCAGTGATATCCATCAGTGCATCATGAACATTGATCAGGTTGGGCTGGATAACATGAGCTGCTCCAATTTTTTGGGCGATGGCCAGTTTGGTTTCATCCAGGTCTATGGCAATGGTCTTGGCTCCGCGGTAGACTGCAGAGGCCAAGGCCCCAAGCCCAACCATTCCGCAACCAATGACAGCAACCGTATCTTGTTGGCTAACTCGGCCTCTTGCAGCTGCGTGAAACCCAACCGTCAAGGGCTCCACCAATGCCAGTGCCTTCAGGGAAAGTGTTGTTGAAACATGCACATCATTCCAATGGAGTGTGATGTATTCAGTCATGGCACCGGGGCGTCTTACACCCATGGTTTTGTTGTCCTGGCAGGCATTCCTCCTGCCTTTTCTGCAGGAAATGCATTTGCCACAGTTCTGGTAGGGATAAACAGTGACGTTCATGCCTGTCTGAAACCTGTCAGGAACCGCATTGCCTGTTTGAACAATTGTTCCACCCACTTCATGGCCCAGTATGTTTGGATATTCTTGTAACTCGAACAGACCTTTGAAACCATTGAGGTCTCCTCCACAAAAGCCGACCATGCCAATTTTTACCAATACCTCTTCGGGCCCTGGTATCGGGATGTCAATCTCCCTGATGGCCGTTTCTCCTATGGCAGTCAAATACAATGCTTTCATCTTATGGATTTTTTCTGGATATATTGTTTTCGGGCATGCCTTCAAACCACATGGTATTTTTTACAGGAGCCACCAATTGATTGATCTCATCCAACAGGCCTTCCGGGATTGAAAATTCCACTACGCTTGCATTTTTTTTCACATTGTCTTGGTCGCACATGCCAATGATGGTGCTGGCAATGAAAGGGTGGTCAATGGCGTAGCGGATCGCAACATCACTCAGCGCAACGCCATATTTACTGCAACATTCAAGCAGTGGAGCCTGCATCGCTTTTAACTCTTCCGGAGCATTGTGCCATGCGGGAATGGATGCATCAGAAAGGATGCGTTGCACAAGTGGTGCGGCATTCATCAATCCCATGTCTTTTTGTTGGCAAAGCGGAACAAGTTCTGCATTGATCTCATCTTGCAGCAGGTTATAGTGTGCCCAGGACAGCACAGTGTCTACTTCCACTTCTCTTGCGATGTCTGCGAGATAGTTGACAGGGAGTCCTGTAATGCCCACAAACCGTGCTTTCCCGGATGCTTTAATTTTTTGAAGGGCCGGAATGGCTTCGTTCAATACCTGTTCTCTGCTACCAAATTCAATGTCATGCAGTTGCATCAAATCGACATAGTCCGTTTGAAGTCTTCTCAGCGATTCGTCTGCACTGTCAAGAATCCTTTGGTAACTAAAATCAAAATCCCTCAAGCCATACCGTCCACATTTTGTGGCCAATAGGATGTCATTCCGCTTTCCTTTGAGGGCATCGCCCAACCGCGTTTCAGCCAGCGTGATGCCATAAAAAGGAGCAACATCAAAAAAATTGATGCCTAGGTCTATTGCACAATGCACTGATCGGATCCCCTCCAATTCATCACAATCGTCAAACACATTTCCCAATGGAGAGGCGCCAAATCCTATGACGGAAACATTTAGTTCAGTTTTTCCTAACCTGCGGTATTGCATCGGTATTTTTTATTTTCAAAGTTCAAAGCACAATAAATTGCATTAAAACTACTTAATTTCACTGCTATTTATAAAAATGAACTGGTTGAAATATTTTTTTAATGTCTTTGTTGGATTATTGATCATCCATTCCATGGTGCTGGGCCAGGAAAAGCGGCCCAATATCATCTTCATCCTTACCGACGATCAACGCTGGGATGCGCTTGGTGTTGCAGGCAACCCGATTGTTCAGACCCCTGAGATGGATGCTTTAGCTAACGCAGGGACGTATTTCAAAAATGCTTTTTCAACCACGCCCATTTGTGCTGCCAGCAGGGCTTCCATTTTAACTGGATTATATGAACGCACGCATGGATATACATTCCAAAAACCCAGACTGAAGCAACCTTATGCTGATATCATCTATCCCAAACTTTTAAAGGAGAATGGGTATCATGTCGGTTTCTTTGGAAAGTTGGGTGTGATCATTGATTCTGCCAATCAATATTTTGGCCAAAGCGACTTTTATGATAGGGGAGGAAGTCCGGATCGTCGGGGATATTTTTATAAAAAAATCGGAAAAGATACCGTTCACCTTACCCGATATACAGGTCATCAGGCACAGCAGTTTATCAACAATGCCCCGGTCGACAAACCTTTTTGTCTTTCTCTTTCTTTCAGCGCTCCACACGGGCATGATAATGCTGCAGAGCAATATTTCTGGCAGGATAAATCCGCTGACCTCTATAAAAATATTCAAATCCCTGAACCATTGTTGGGAGAAGATGAATATTTCAATCGTCTTCCAAAAGAGGTCAGGGATGGATTCAACAGGGTAAGATGGAAATGGAGGTTTGATACTCCGGAAAAATACCAGCAGATGGTCAAGGGATATTATCGCATGATTACTGAAATTGACAATGAAATCGGCCAGATCAGAAATCAACTGAAGCAAAAGGGTATAGATGACAATACCATTATTATTGTGATGGGCGACAACGGATATTTTTTAGGCGATCGCCAACTGGCTGATAAGTGGCTGATGTATGATGTATCGATCAGAATACCGTTGATCATTTATGACCCCAGGGTGAAAAAATCATCCAGCGTTGATCAAATGGTGCTCAATATTGATATTACAAAGACAATGATGGACATGGCAGGAATTACTGCTCCCAAAAACTATCAGGGGAGAAGCCTGACTCCTTTGTTGGTAAATGACAAAACCAATTTGAACAGAGATGCAATTTTATTAGAGCATTTGTGGAACAATCCTGATATTCCTTCCAGTGAGGCCATCAGGACAGAAAGATGGAAATATTTCCGCTATAGATTGATCAATGCTCCTGAAGAGCTGTATGATCTGAAAAATGATCCGCTAGAGAAAAACAATCTTGCATCAGATATAAAATATGCAAAAATTCTTGACAAGTTGCGCAAAGAATGTAAAGCAACTGCATTGAAATATCAAACCGAAAAGCTTTGCCCTGACGACCCTTTTATCAAGGCCAAAAATTTCTGATATTGGCCTAATTATTTGGTTGTTTCTTATTTGTTGTTGAACTAATTTATTTTTGGATTTAGTCATTCTTGCATCATTTTTTTTGCAAGCTGATTGGCATAAAGTAATCACCTGATTTTTCATCCGGATTTCCTTATGATCATTTTACCTGGGATGATTTTTTTTGTTAAATGCTGTTTTCCTGTAATGATCTCCTCAATGATTAGCCGGGAGGCTTCTTCCCCAATGCGTTTTGTTTTGGTATCAAAAGTACTTAGTGAAGGATCTACGATTTCGCCCACAAATTCATTTCCAAAACCAAAAACACGAATTTTTCCGGGAACAGCTACTTTTTTTTCCTTCAGATGACGGATGATCTGCACTGCACTTTTGTCTGAAATAGAAATAATGGCATCGATGCCCGGTTTAATCTTTAGCCAGCTGTCAACGGATTTTACGACTTTTCCTAGTGTGAAATCACAATGAACAATTAATTTTTCATCAATCTTTAGTTGATGCTTTTGGAGTATATTTTGGTATCCAATGAATCTTTTTTGCGATATGGAAAGTCCTTTGGATCCCAATAATATGGCTATTCTGCGACATCCTTTTTGGATCAGGTACTCTGTCACTTGTTCTGCACCGGACTCATCATCTGCCAAAATCTGTGAAACAGGAAGATTGTCAGCAACCCGGTAGAATTGGACGATGGGGATTCGTTTTCCGATATGGCTTCTGATATGTTCAAATGAATTGGTTTGGATGGTATGGCAAATCAATAAACCATCAATCATGTTGTTCATCAGTGCCTGAATGTTAGCAATTTCAGTTTCATGATTTTCATTGGAAGTGCATATGTTGACGCGATATCCCGCCAGGGCAGCTACTTCCTGAATACCACTCAGCATGGTCGAGAAAATGGTTGTCTCCAGACTTGGTATGATGACCCCCAATGTATGTGTGGATCGCGTGACCAAACTTTGTGCAAGAATATTGGGTTGATAGTTCATCGCCAAAGCAAGCTCCTTGATGAATTTGCTGGTCTGGTTGTTGATATCTGGGCGGTTGTTTAATGCTCTTGATACGGTTGTGGTAGATACACCAGCCGCTTTAGCGATATCCTGCATTGATGTCTGTAGGTCTTCTTTGCTTAATGATCTGCCTATCGTTTTTTTCGGCACTGCAATAATGAAGTGATAGTTACAATCCTTGCAATAATATCGCTGTTTGTTTCTTACGATTCCTGCTTTTAGAATACGTTCAACCTTGGTACATTTTGGACATTTTACACGAGCCATAATTATGATATTTCTATCGGTTGAAAGATAGTTATGCCGGTTATTTGTAGCGTTAAATTAATAGAAATATCTCGTATGAAGTTTGTTTATACTATTTATCTTCAATTGGTTGAAAAAAATATATCTATCGTAAACGTAAACGTTTACGATAACGGTATAAAATTTTGATTTCATAAAATCCTGTTCATTCTGAAGAGAATGAATGTTCCTTATGTTTGGCAAAACAACTTTTGCCAAATGAGAAATCTTTACATTCATCTCTGTTGTATTTTTTTACTTCTTTTAAATTTACAGACAAATGATTTGGCCGCGCAAACGTTTAAAGTCTCTGGGAAAGTCGTTTCCTCCGACGGAAAACCCATTGAACGGGCTACGGTATCTGTAAAGGGATTCAAAGAGGCATCTCTTACAAATGGAGATGGTTTTTTTACAATTACCGCTGACAAGAAGTCATTGCTTCAGTTTTCAGCGATTGGATTTAAATCAGTAGAAATGACAGCTGGTTCAGAACCCCTGACCGTTATACTAGAGTCACAAACTGAATCTCTTGATCAGGTCGTAGTTGTGGGTTATAGTAAACAGAAGAAGGTTAATCTTACAGGGGCGGTTTCCGTTATCAGTGGTGCTGACCTTGCGAAACGTCCCGTTTTTAATACTACGGTTGCACTCCAGGGCGCTTTACCAGGTGTTACCGTTTCTCAGTTTAATGGTGTACCCGGCCAATCTGCTCAAATACGAATTAGGGGTATTGGTACACTTGGCAATAATGATCCTCTCATTCTCATTGACGGTGTAGTTTCCGGAATTGGGGATGTTGATCCCAACAATATTGAAACAATTTCAGTGCTGAAGGATGCAGCATCTGCTTCCATATATGGTTCAAGAGCTGCAGCAGGCGTTATACTGATCACTTCTAAAAGAGGTAAATCGGGTAGTATGAAGGTGGATTATGATGCGTTTTACGGTTTCCAGCAACCAGTTGACAAGCCCAAATATTTAGATGCGGTCGGCTTTATGAAAATGTACAACGAGGGCTTGACAAATGAGGGATCTGCTCCCAAATTTACAGATGATTATATTAATAATTATTTGACCAATAATGCCAAAGACCCGGATCGATATCCAAATACGGACTGGCAAAAGGCAACATTCACCAAAGGGATGCAGCAGCAACAAAGCATAACCCTCAATGGTGGAACAGATCGAATTAGACTTCTTGCAGCGCTGAATTATATGGATCAAAATGGTATTGTAAACAATTCAGGCTTTAAGCGATATAGTCTTCGTGTTAATGCAGACTATAAGGCGTCCGAAAAAATGGCATTTCAGTTTGATTTGAACCTTAGAAGAGAAGTCACAAATTTGCCTAGCGTGGGTTACAGTGAATTATTCCGTCAGGTATACAGAGTGCCACCTATTTATGCTGCAAAATTTTCTGATGGGTCATGGGGGCCAGGCTGGGAAGGCGGTAATCCATTGGCTTATTCTTATGCAGGAGGACTGAATAGTACAACTGGGAATACTGCATTGATAAATTTACAGGCCAACTACAAGCCAGTTAAAGGATTAAATATTAATCTAAATTATTCTCCCAGATTCTTTAGCAATTTCGGTAGCAATAACCAGCGTAAAATTGACTACTTTAATTTTGATACAAAAGCGCTGCTTTTCAGTAATCCCAATAAAGTTGCGTTGACTAATTCTCACAATAATGTACTGACCAATTATCTAAAGGCACAGATCGATTACTCAACATCTTTCAAGTGGCTGGATCTGAACATTCTTGCGGGTGCAGAACAGACCGACAACCGAAGCCAGTCATTCAATGCCTCGCGGGAACTTTCCCTTTTCCCCGAGCTGGGTCAACTGAATGCATATCCTTCTCTTAATCAAAATATGACTGGTGACGCTACTTCTTGGGCGTTACAGTCTTACTATAGCAGGGTTAATTTTGTGGCAAAAGACAAATATCTTTTTGAGATAAATGCCCGTTATGATGGTTCATCTAGGTTTGCTCCTGACTTTAAACGCTTTGGATTTTTCCCCTCGCTTTCAGCAGGTTGGGTTCTTTCTAAAGAGAAGTTCCTGAGTAAGATTGATTGGCTTTCATTGCTAAAACTAAGGGCATCATGGGGATCTTTGGGTAATCAGAATATTGGCGATTATCCTTACATTTCTTCTTTTGTACTTGGACAGGGTGTCTTCAATGGTAATATTGTTAGCACAGCAGCACAAACAGTCGTTGCCAACCGTGAAATCACCTGGGAAGCTACCAAACTGTTGAATTTTGGTTTTGACGGATCTTTTTTTCGGAACAGATTGAATGTTGAGTTTGATTACTATGTAAAGAATACAGATGATATTTTGCTGACGCTTCCTATTCCTCTGATTGTTGGATTGGGTGCAGGTGTTCAGAATGCAGGTAGTGTTGAAAACAAAGGTTGGGACCTACAGATCGGTTACAATGGCAGAATAGGAAAAGACTTCAAATTTGGAATTACAGGTGTCTTTTCTGATGTGAGGAATAAAGTACTGGACCTCAAAGGTACTGGTCCCTATATTTCAGGCTTCCAGATTACCAGAGAAGGTGATGAAATTGGGGCTTTGTATGGACTTCAGGCGAAAGGACTCTTTCAAAAGCCTGAAGATGTGACAGCCAGTGCAACACAATTTGGTGCAGTAAAACCTGGTGACATTCAGTATGTCGATCAAAATAAAGATGGCATCATTAATAATTTAGATAGGGTTATCATTGGAAGCCGAATTCCAAGATATACCTACAGTACTAACTTATTTTTTGAGTACAAAGGATTTGATGTAACGCTATTTTTTCAGGCTGTAGGAAAATGGAATGGCCTTCAGATACAAGATGCAGCATGGGCATTCTTCAATGCCGGCAGCGTTCGTGATATACATCTTGACCGCTGGAGCCTGACCAAGACACCAGAGGAAAATGCAAAAGCTACCTATCCCAGATTTTTTATTTCTCAAACAAACAATACCCAAACCTCAAGCTATTGGGTGGATGACGCATCATATATCAAGTTAAAAACAGCTGTCATAGGGTATACTTTTCCCGCATCTGTACTGAAAAAGACACCTTTTTCTCTTTTCAAGGTTTATCTGAGCGGACAGAACATAT
Source organism: Chitinophaga pinensis (assembly GCA_943327275.2). Classification (GTDB taxonomy): domain Bacteria; phylum Bacteroidota; class Bacteroidia; order Chitinophagales; family Chitinophagaceae; genus Pollutibacter. Next base: position 3,876 of record CALPWM020000048.1, on the reverse strand, counting down.
TCTCATGGGACAAGGTTCCTGGATATGATCCTGAAGCACCTTTGGGAAATCCTTTCAACTATCCGCAGGTAGCCTCTTTTGTAGCTGGGGTAAGGGTAAGTCTAAAATAAATCACTAAAAATATTCATGATGAAAAAGTTCAATATTATAATTGGGTCAGTTCTGATAGTTCTTTTTGCAGGATGCAATAAAAACTATTTGAATCGTTTTCCTGAAGACCAGCCCAATAGTGCAACTTATTATACAACAACAGATCAGTTACTTCTGGCAGTAGGTGCTGCGTATAGCAATTTGTCATATGCACAGGATGGATATCCCTATTTGATGCAATTGGATTGCACTTCAGATGTCATGTGGCAAAGGCCAACAACAGATGCTCAGGCAATTGGTTTGGGCCAACACACACCTGCAACGACCATGATCCGAACCATATGGAATCAATCTTATACAGGAATTGGCAGGTGTAATATGCTGTTGGAAAATATGTCTAAAGCAAGAGCAGTTACTCCCCCGGCTTTATATAGAAGGATTGAGGGAGAGGCTAGATTTCTGCGCGCTTATTATTATGGTAATCTCATTTCATTATACGGCGATGTTCCTCTTGTAGATAAGTCACTGAATCCTGATCAATCTTTTCTTCCAAGGGCTCCTAAGGCAGAGATCCTAACTTTTATTTTTCGTGATCTTGACAGCGCCATTGCACAACTTCCTCTGTCCTATAGTGGCACTGATATTGGCAAAGCAACCAATACCGCAGCCATGGCCTACAAGGCACGTATTGCACTATATAATGAAAAGTGGGATATTGCAGCCGCTGCATCAAAACAACTGATCGATCTCAACTATCATTCACTTTATCCTAATTATAGAAATCTGTTCACATATGCTGGTGAAAATTCCAGGGAATCCATTTTTGCTTTTGATTTTAAACAGACTGTCAGGGTAAGTGCAACTCCCCAAAACATGCAGGCCCGAAATTCCAGTGGTTTTTCCGGAGCTGTACCTACAAGGGCTATGGCTGACAGCTATGAATGTACCGATGGACAGACAATTGATAAGTCTCCGTTATATTCAACTGCTGATCCTTTTAAAAATAGGGATCCCCGGATGCGTCAAGCCTTGTTGGGTGACGGGGATACTTGGTTCGGTACAGGGAGCATCACATTTAACATGACGTACCATCCAGACAGTACTACTTGCACCCGATATACGCCAACTGTTGCCAAGATCACAAACCTTGAAGTGACTAATGCATTCTCTTCATTTTCTGGTTTTTTATTGAAGAAGTATCTGGATCAGGCTGATTTGGTTTTGAATACACAATCAGAGCTGGCGTTTATGTTTATCCGTTATGCAGAAGTGTTGCTGACCTATGCAGAAGCAAAAATTGAATTGAATCAAATTGATGCAACGGTGATTAATGCTATCAATCTGGTAAGAGCCAGGGGGTATGGTGTTGGTGTTGCTCAGACTACTCTTTATCCAGCAGTGACAACCACAAACCAGTCTGTATTGCGTCAAATTATAAGAAGAGAGAGAAAAGTAGAATTGGTTGGGGAGGGGTTGCGATTATTTGATATTCGTCGTTGGAAAATTGCTGACAAGGTAATGAATGGTCTTTTGTTTGGGAAGGCTATGAATAGAAATATTTATTATGCATTACCCAAACCTCAAATTGACGAAAATTCATCCCCCTCATATAGTTCATTCAATGCATTGGTATCTGTAGTGGGCAACTTTAAAATCATGGATAATCCCAGGGTATTCAAGTCCCATAATTATCTCTGGCCCATTCCACAGTCAGAAATTGATGTGAATAAAAATCCTGGATTTGTTCAAAATCCGGGGTATTGATGATGTGGGTTTCAATTGAATGAACTATTTCCAGAGGTCATTGGGATTATTGATAATCAAATTTGCCTCTGGGATTTTTCATTGCTGAATGGTGGATGAAAAATAGATGGCGAGTCTGATTGGTGAGGTGGGATTTAATAAAAAATATTTCTGTAAATTATAAGCTATAATTGGTCTGACAGTTTTGAATAATCTACTGATGAGAGGTTTCGTTATTTTATTATTTCAAGCAATGTTTTTTATGGCGTCTGCCCAAACAGATACTGTTTGGTGGAAGCCACAGTCTCGCATGAGTGCAGGACTTTCATTGCGCTTTGTTTCGAATGCACCTGAAATGATTGTACAGTACAAGCTGTCTGCTACCATTCCCACAAGAAATACATCTGCGGTTGCTGCGAATAGTGTCGATCTTTATGCCATTGACAGTGACGGATTATGGCATTGGGCTTCATCAAAATCGCTGATTAAAGATTCAGTACAACATGTTTTTTTTCAGCTTCTTGCCAACGACAATTTTCACAAGCTGGGGAGGGAGTATCAGCTTTTTTTGCCATTGTTCAGTTCAATAGAAGATCTTAAAATTGGTGTCCCCCAAGGGAGTCTATTAAAGCCGCTTCCTGTTCGCGCAGAAAAGCCCATTGTTGTTTTGGGTTCTTCTATTGTAAAAGGGGAGGCTGCTACACGTCCTGGTCTTGCTTGGACAAATATCTTGTCTCGCAATCTGGATCGAGATGTGCTCAATTTCAGTTTTGGCGAAAATGGGTTCCTTGAAAAAGGTTTGATTGAACAGATCAATGATACAGATGCAAGAATATATGTGATTGATGGATTGCTTGATTTGGCCAATGAATCCATTGATTCAATTAAACTATCGAGGTATATTATTGACGCAGTAAAGATCATACGGGCACGACATCCTCTTACACCAATCTTGTGTACAGAACATGCTGGGTATGCCGATGGGTATTTACAACCCAATCGACAAACCTATGCTGATCTTTCTAATCGGGTATTAGCAGCAGCTTTGAATCAATTGAAAGGTGAAAATATTACTGGGATATACATGTTGACCCAAAAGGAAATCAATATTCAAATGGATGACATGTCTGACGGTGCACATCCCAACGATATTGGCATGATGAAATACGCAACCGTTTACGAAAAAAAATTAAGAGAGATATTCCTTGAGCCGGTAGGTACTTTGAAAACCCAGATTCCCATTCGGCAGCGACGAACGCCAGCCGGCTATGATTGGGAAGCGCGCCACAGATCCATGCTTGAGTTGAATAAAACAGAATCCAATAAGGTATTGTTGATAGGGAATTCCATAACCCATAACTGGGGTGGAAAGCCAAATGCCAAAAGCAAAGACTCCTGGCAAAAATATCTTGCCCCATATGAGGTGAGAAATTTTGGATTCGGGGCAGATCGGATTGAAAATGTTCTGTGGAGGATCTATCACGATGAACTGAAAGATATCAGTCCGGAAAAAATCATGATCAATATCGGTACCAATAATTTGCGGGTCAACAGCAATGAAGAAATACTGGGTGGGCTTCGTTTTTTGGTTCAGGTCATTAAAAGTCACCAACCCAAAGCTGAGATTACACTGCTGGGCATCTATCCAAGACGAGACTATGAGGATCGTATTCTTTTGATCAACAAAGGTATTCGAAGAATGACTCGGGCTGAGCATATTAAATTTGCAGATATTGGAAAAGGTCTGTTCCTGAAAACCGGTAAAGTAAATGAGGCAATGTTCACTGACGGATTGCATCCCAATATTGAGGGCTATGAAATTTTGGGAAAACAGTTGCAAAAGCTTTTAAAAAATTAATTATATGGTTAAAAAGATTGTTTTTGGGTTATTTTCTTTGGGCATGTGTTTTTTATTGTCATTTCAACTCCCTGATAAGGATGTGAAAAAAATTTATGTTGCTCCTCAGGGCAAGGACTCCAACGATGGGTCTTTACAAAAACCCCTGGCTTCTCTCGAAGCTGCACAACAAGCTGTTCGGGTTG
>CALPWM020000047.1 GCA_943327275.2 Chitinophaga pinensis | reverse complement strand
GAAGTGCCTGTCTTTGTGATCAACCGTGGCTTTGAGAAATGCCTCACTGTTTATCCAATGCAGAGCTGGAAGCCGATTTATGAAAATATCAGCTCCCTGAACGATTTTGATCCCAAGGTGCGGGAGTTCAGGCGCTATTTTTTAAACGGGGCTACCCAGATTGAAGTAGATGGTGCTGGAAGATTATTGTTGCCGAAGAGCCTGATGGAGCATGCGGGGTTGGAAAAGGATATTGTGTTGGTGTCGGCAATGGACAAATTGGAAATATGGGATAAAAATAAGTATCAGCAGTTCTTTGAAAACTTTTCACCCGAATCCTTCAGCGGTCTTGCTGCAGAAGTGATGGCAAAGAAAGTACAACCATGAAAAAAGGAAACTGATGGCGTTGGATGAGCAAAACAGGGAAAGGGCAGCTGAAACTGAAGGGCAGGCCTATCATATTCCTGTAATGCTTATGCAAGCTGTTGATGGATTGGATATCAATCCTTCTGGTACCTATGTGGACTGCACTTTTGGTGGTGGTGGGCACTCCAGGGAAATTCTTTCCAGGCTCAATGAAAAGGGGAGGCTGTTTGCATTTGATCAGGATGATGATGTGCGGGCCAACCTTGCTGCTGATACACGCCTTGTCTTCATTCCCCATAATTTTCGCCACCTCACCCGCTTTCTTCGTCTCCATGGGGTTCTTGAGGTGGATGGCATTTTGGCCGATCTGGGCGTTAGCAGTCATCAGTTTGATAAGCCATCAAGGGGGTTCTCCATTCGGTTTGATGCTCCCTTGGATATGCGCATGGATCAATCAGCTGCCTTGACTGCTGCAGATTTCATTCAACAGTCTTCTGCGGAAACGCTTCAGTTGGCTTTTCAGGAATATGGCGAGGTTACCAATGCAAAAACACTTGCATTGCTCTTGAATGAACACTGTCGAAAAAGCCAGATTCGCACAATCAATGAATTGAAGGCCGTCATTGCTCCGGTCGTTAAGGGAAATCCCAACAAGTATTTTGCCCAGGTTTTCCAGTCGCTAAGGATTGCAGTGAATGATGAGTTGGCTGCCTTAAAGGACCTGCTGGTTCAATCTGCATCACTCATCAAGCCTGGAGGAAGGATGTCTGTCATCACCTTTCATAGCCTTGAAGACAGGATTGTGAAACAGTTTTTCAAATCGGGGGATGAAGATGCACAGGTGGCTGATCCTGTTTATGGCACAAGAAAAACAACACCTTTTGAGCCGATAAACAGAAAGCCAATTGAGCCTTCGGCTGAAGAAGTCAGTAAAAATCCAAGATCGAGAAGTGCAAGATTAAGGATAGGTGTAAAGAAATAAAGAACATAAAAAAGAAGAAATAAATATAGCATATGGCTTTTGAAAAGAATGATGTCAAATGGTTTTTTATCAACCAGGTTTGGTTGGTAAAAAATGTTCCATTTTTTCTTTTCCTTTCTGCATTAGCTGTAGCATATATATATAATGTACACCATGCAGAAAAGGCAATCAAGGATATCAACAGAACAACAAAAGAATTGAAGGATTTGCAATATGAGTTCAAGATGGTGAGAAAGGATTGGATGTTCATGACCAAGCAATCTGAAGTGGTAAAATCAGTGGCAGTTTCGGGAGTAAAGGAAATTCTTGAGCCTCCTGTTGCCTTGAATGATTCAATAAAACAAAAAGAGGTTAAATAACAAAAGTAATTGGAGACAAAAAAGGACATATTATGGCGTAGTTACCTGATCTACTTGCTGATGCTTGTATTGGGCATTTGCATTTTTGGAAAGGCGCTGTTCATTCAACGGGTTGAAGGTGGATACTGGAAATCGTTGAGCGATAGCCTGCACCTAGAATACAGGGAAATGGATGCGGAGCGTGGAACAATATACAGTGAGGATGGTAGAATGCTGAGCAGCTCGATTCCTTTTTTTGATATTTACCTGGATTTTGGCTCTCAGGGTGTACAGGAAAAAAATGGCATCAGGTTTAGAAAAGCCATTGACAGCTTGTCAATTCATCTTTCCTCCATCCTTGGCGGAGGTACTCCTGGCGCCTACAAGCATGAGTTGATGGGTGTTTTCAACAGGGAAGATCGCTATCATTTGTTGAGGAAAAACATTGATTTCAAGCAATACCAAATGCTGAGAAACATCAGTTTTATCAAGTCTAACAGGAACAAGAGCGGGTTCATTTTTATTGAAAAAGAGAAAAGGATGGCTCCTTTCGGATTGCTTGCCAACAGAACGATCGGACTTTCAAGAGAGTACATCGATTCGATGGGCAATTTGGTCAGCAAAAATGTTGGTCTGGAAAAAACATATGACAGCTTGCTCAAAGGGGTTACTGGAAAGCGGCTTGTGCGAAGGATCGCAGGTGGTGCGTTTGTTCCTGTGGAAGGTTCCGAAATTGAACCTGAAAATGGAAAGGATATCATTACAACCATTGATATCAATATTCAGGATGTAGCCGAGCAAGCATTGCTTAAGATGCTGGAGGCCAATGAATGTCTCAATGGAACCTGTATTGTAATGGAGGTGAAGACTGGAAAAATCAAGGCCATTGCCAACCTGGGTAGACAGACTGACGGATCTTACAAGGAAGACTTCAATTATGCCATCACCCGTTCAGAACCTGGCTCAACATTCAAGCTCATAACCATGTTGGCAGCATTGGAAGACCAGTACATCAACCTCAATACCCCTGTGAATCTCGAAGGAGGTAAATGGGATTTTGGCGGACGAACCGTATGGGACAGTGAAAGGCACAACCATACAAATGTCAGTTACAAGCAGGCATTTGAGTTGAGTTCTAATGTCGGAATGGCCAAACTTGCGGTAACGCATTATTACAAAAATCCAAAGAAATTCATTGCTCATCTTGAGCGATTGAACCTCAACAGGTCGTCAGGGATTAATCTTTTGGGTGAATCCATGTCAATCATTCCCAATCCAAGCGGAAGAAATTGGAGTGATGTTACATTGCCCTGGATGAGCTTTGGTTACAATATTTCCATAAGTCCCTTGCAGACATTGATGGTGTACAATGCAGTAGCCAACAATGGTAAAATGTTGAAACCTTACCTGGTTAATGCCATCATGAAAGATGGAAAGGTTGTCACGGAATTCAAAACCACCGTTCTTCGTGATTCGATTTGCAGCAGGTCAACCTTATCGCAGCTTCAATCATGCCTCGAAGGAGTTGTGTTGTCGGGAACGGGAAAGAGTTTACTCAACCGCTTTTATACCCTTGCTGGGAAAACAGGAACTGCTCAGGTGGCCAATGGAAACAAGGGCTATACCGATCATATTTACCAGTCATCATTCGCCGGTTATTTTCCTGCACAAAATCCAAAGTACTCTTGTATTGTAGTGATCAAGAACAAGCCATTTGCTCCGAAGTATTATGGAGCCCAGGTTGCAGGACCTGTTTTCAGTGAGATTGCAAACAAGTTGTTTACTGTTGACGCAGATCTATATGCAAGTTACCAGCATCCAAAATTTGCAGACAGCAGCAAGTCTGAATGGAACGGCTCATCGAATGATTTCAAGGCCATCGCCAAAGGAATTGGAAAACCGATACTTGACGCTGGAAAAAAAGGAGAATGGAGCAAGGTGATGAACGGTGAGAAAAATTTGGCATCAAACAGCTGGTCAACACAGCATGGCAGCATGCCAGATCTCAAAGGCTTTGGTTTGAAAGATGCACTGGAATTACTTGAGCGGCAGCAATTGCAAGTGATTGCGACCGGAAAAGGAAAAGTTACATCACAGTCTATTCCAGCAGGAATGGCTGTGCAGAAATGGCAAACCGTTTATTTGAATCTTGGCAGTACAATTGATTGATGAGCATGAAGTTATTGCAAGACATATTGTATAAGGTAAGGATCAGGTCATTGACCGGAAGGACTGATCTGCACATCAGTGATGTGCATATCGATTCTCGGCTTGTTGGTCAGAACAGTTGCTTCATTGCCATCAAAGGTGCTTCGCAAGACGGGCATGCATACATCGATACTGCTATTCAAAACGGTGCCATAGCCATCGTATGTGAAACGCTTCCTGGCAGTTTGCATCCTGGTGTGAATTATGTTCAGACAGATGATGCTGCAAAAGCAGCAGGCATCATGGCACATGCTTTTCATGGAGAACCAAGTCATCATTTGAAATTAGTTGGAGTAACAGGGACAAACGGCAAGACAACGGTAGCGACGCTCATGTACAAATTGTTCATGGCATTGGATGCTAAATGTGGCCTGATCTCAACAGTGAACAACATGATTGGGGAAGCCGTTTCACCATCGACCCATACAACGCCCGATGTGATTTCACTCAACATATTGTTGAAACGTATGGTTGATGCTGGTTGCAAGTATGCTTTCATGGAAGTAAGCAGTCATGCTGTGCACCAGCAACGCATCGCAGGACTTGAATTTGCAGGAGGAATCTTTACCAATATTTCGCATGATCACCTGGATTATCATAAAACATTTGATGAGTACATCAGGGTGAAAAAGAATTTTTTTGATGGCCTTTCATCCGCTGCGTTTGCCATATCCAATATGGACGATAGGAATGGGGCAGTAATGTTGCAGAACACCCATGCAGACAAATTCTATTATAGCCTTCGTTCTGTTGCAGATTTCAAGGGAAGAATTGTGGATAACAGCATTACCGGATTGCAAATGTTGGTGAATGAGCAGGATGTTCATTTCCGTTTGATAGGAGAGTTCAATGCATACAATTTGCTGGCAGTTTATGCAGGAGCCATTTGTTTGGGAGAGGATCGCCTGGATGTACTGCAGACCTTGAGCAATCTCACTGGAGCAGAGGGCAGGTTTGATTATACTGTTTCTCCACATCAAAGCATCATTGGTATTGTCGATTATGCCCATACACCTGATGCACTGCTCAACGTACTTGCAACCATCAGAAAATTCTTAAAAGGTGGGGAGCAAATCATTACTGTTGTAGGATGTGGAGGAGACAGGGATAGGTCAAAACGAAAACTCATGGGAACTGCGGCAGCTGAATTCAGCACCAGGGCAATATTTACATCTGATAATCCCAGGAGTGAAGATCCTGCAGCCATACTGAGTGATATGAGTGAAGGGATGGATGCCCTGTTGCAAAGAAAAATCTTGGTGATAGAGGACAGGAAGGAAGCCATCCGCACGGCAGTGATGATGGCCAGGGAAGATGATATTATCCTGGTGGCAGGAAAGGGACATGAGAAATACCAGGAGATCAAGGGGCAGCGATTTCCATTTGATGACAAGGAAGTTTTGATGAGAACATTTACGGAACTCGATAAATAAGAATAAATGCTTTATCACCTTTATCAATGGTTAATACATGAACAGCTCCGTTTCCCGGGGATGGGCATTTTTCAGTTCATTACTTTCCGGGCAATGTTGGCGGTATTGCTGTCTCTTTTCATTACCATGGTTTATGGTAAGCATATCATTCAGTTTCTTCAAAAAATGCAGGTAGGTGAGTCTGTGAGGGAGCTTGGTTTGCAGGGAGAGGAGCAAAAAAAAGGTACCCCCACCATGGGTGGTTTCATCATATTATTGGGTATACTGATACCTACCTTGTTGTTTGCCAACTTGGATAAGGTATACATCAAGCTTTTGTTGTTGAGTACCATTTGGTTAGGATTGGTTGGATTCGTTGACGACTACCTGAAGCTTCGTTCAAAACGCCTGGCCCAAAGCCAGGGGGTCAATTACAAAAAGGGTGATAAGGATGGCTTGGCAGGATGGTTCAAGGTATTGGGTCAAGTGGGTTTGGGTATCATCATCAGTGCTACATTGTTGTTCAATGACAATGTCAAGGTGATGAGGGAATACAAAGGGAAAGTCAAGCCGGCCAATGCCATTGAAGTAAAGTACCAGGGTGGAGTGAGGTATTTTGTAAAAGCCAATGAGCCTGTGACCACCATCCCTTTTATCAAAGACCATGAATTCAATTATGCAAAATTATTGCCAGCCTCTTTGAGATCGTATGGCTGGGTAATCTACATGCTGGTGATCATCTTCATCGTCACAGCTGTTTCCAATGGAGCAAACATCACGGATGGTTTGGACGGATTGGCAACTGGTGTTGCTGCGCTCATTGGAGCATGCCTGGCACTATTTGCCTATGCCAGTGGCAACCTGATCTTTGCCGATTACCTCAACATCATGTACATCCCCAATCTTGGTGAAGTTTCAGTATTTATCGCTGCCATGATAGGAGCCTGTATTGGCTTTCTTTGGTACAATACTTATCCGGCACAGGTTTTCATGGGGGATACCGGAAGCCTTGCCCTGGGTGGTATCATTGCCGCTTTGGCTATCATCGTAAGAAAGGAACTGCTGATACCATTTTTCTGTGCTGTGTTTTTGATAGAGAACCTGAGTGTAGTCATTCAGGTCGGTTATTTCAAATACACCAAGAAAAAATTTGGTGAGGGGAGGAGGGTTTTTCTGATGAGTCCACTGCACCACCACTATCAAAAAAAAGGATACCATGAAAGCAAGATTGCTGTGCGGTTCTGGATTGTAACCTTGCTGTTTGTTGTCTTCGCGATCATGTCATTGAAAATGAGATAAACCATTTATAGAAAAACATTGAAGAAAAAAATTGTCATATTGGGAGGCGGCGAAAGCGGAGTAGGGGCTGCTCTATTGTGCAAGCAGCAGGGCTATGACGTTTTTCTTTCTGATGGTGGGAAAATGAAAGATCATTACCAGCATGAACTTGAATCCAATCGGATTGATTTTGAATGCGGTGGACATAGCATGGATAAAATTCTTTCGGCTGACGAAGTGATGAAAAGTCCTGGCATTCCTAACAGCAATCCTGTTGTGGTTCAAATCAATGAAAAAAAGATTCCTATCATCAGTGAGATGGAGCTGGCATACAGGCATAAGGCTCAAAGCAGAATCATCGGAATTACAGGCAGCAATGGAAAGACAACCACAACATCGCTGATCTATCAAATCTGTAAATCGGGTGGCATTGATTGTGCCCTCGTAGGGAATATTGGCAATTCAATTGCAAGGCAAATAGCCGTTGACCCCAAGCCATTGTATGTGGTGGAGATCAGCAGCTTTCAGCTGGATGATATCATTTCCTTCAGGCCTGATGTGGCAGTACTTACCAACATCACAGAAGATCATCTCGACAGGTATGATCATGATTTCGAAAAATACATCGCTGCAAAATTTAACATCGTTAAGCACCAAACTGAACAGGATTTTTTCATCTACAATGCAGATGATGCTGTTACAGTGAAGTACCTCGAACAATACCCATTCAATTCAAAACCATTACCGATTAGTATGCAAAAAGAATTGCCAAAAGGCGCCTTTATTAAAGAAGGCCAGATGAACGTGAAGCATGGCGATGGATTTGCCATGAGCATTTTTGATTTTGCACTCAAAGGGAAGCACAGCCAGTACAATACCATGGCTGCTGCTGTTGCTTCTTCTGTAGTGGGCATCAGAAAGGATCGTATCAGGGATGCTGTAACATCCTTTGAAAGCCTGGAACACAGGATGGAAAAGGTGGCAACAGTTAAAGGGATTGATTTTATCAATGATTCAAAAGCAACCAATGTGAACAGTGCATGGTTTGCACTGGAAAGCATGGACAAGCCTGTTACCCTGATTTTGGGCGGAGTGGACAAAGGCAATGACTATGATTTGATCAAAGAAATGGTTGCAGAAAAAGTCAAGGCCATTGTCTGTCTGGGTATCGACAATGAGAAAATTCATAATGCATTTGAAGGCATTGTCTCAACCATCATTGATGCGACCAGTGCAGCCGAAGCAGTGAAAGCTGCTTATGGTGTTTCACAGAAAGGGGATGTGGTTTTGCTCAGTCCGGCTTGTGCAAGTTTTGACTTGTTCAAAAATTATGAAGACAGGGGAGATCAGTTTAAAAAAGCAGTCAAGGAGTTATAATAAGAAAACATGCAAGGAGAAGGATTAGATATCAAGCAATATTCATTGGGAAGCATTTCCAGCAGAACCCGTGGTGACAAAGTCATCTGGGCCATTGTGGTTTTGCTCACCATGATGAGCCTTCTTGCCGTCTATAGCAGTACGGGCACTCTTGCATACAAATTATCAAAAAGCACCGAGTCTTATCTTTTCAAACAAATCATGTTCATTGCTGTAGGTGTGGCCATCATCTATTTTGCCCATCTGGTAAACTACACTGTATATTCAAGGGTGGCGCAAATCCTGTTCATTGTATCAGTTCCATTGCTCATGTATACCTTGCTGTTTGGAACCAACCTCAATGACGCCAACCGCTGGATCAAGTTGCCAATCATCAACCTTACTTTCCAAACTTCAGATCTGGCCAAGCTTGGCCTATTCATGTACCTCAGCAGACAATTGAGCAAGCGCCAAGACAAGATCAAAGATTTTAAAAATGGATTTCTTCCCGTCATCCTACCTGTTTTACTCATCTGTGCCTTGATTGCACCGGCCAATCTATCCACTGCATTGCTCACCGGTGCAACAAGTCTTTTTCTGTTGTTCATTGGCAGGGCAAGTATGAAGCATATTGGATTGGTTATTTTATTGGCTGCGGTTCCGATTGTTATGTTGATTGGGTTTGCCAAAATGTATTACAACGAAGAGACGGGTAAGGCAGATCCGATGCCCGCTGTATTGACAAAAGGCCGTGTTGAAACATGGATCAAGCGTGTGCAAAGTTTCATGTATGCAGACAAAGCGGAAGCATCTTATCAGGTACAACAAGCCAAAATTGCTATTGCAAAAGGGAGTTGGTTGGGTTTGGGTCCTGGTAACAGTGAAGCCCGAAATTTCTTGCCACATCCCTATTCTGATTTCATTTATGCCATCATCATCGAAGAGTATGGTTTGCTTGGCGCAGCGGTGATGCTCATGATCTATTTGCTTTTCTTGTACAGGTGCATAAGGATCATGCGCAAATGCCCTTATGCCTTTGGTGCATTTCTTTCGCTTGCCCTGGGCTTTACCTTGGTGATTCAGGCCCTTGCCAACATGGCGGTCAATGTGAACCTGTTTCCTGTAACAGGAGTCACCTTGCCCCTGGTCAGCATGGGTGGAAGTTCTTTTTTGTTTACATGCTTGTCTATTGGCATCATTTTGAGTGTGGCCAGAAACGTAGAAAAATTGGAAGGGAAAGCAGAACCGCAAACGCAGCAGGAGGGTGAATCAAAATGAAACTGAATAAAATCATCATAGCAGGAGGAGGAACCGGAGGGCATATATTCCCTGCCATTGCAGTCGCCAACGCATTGCGCAGGATTGATGCATCTATCCAGGTATTGTTCATTGGGGCCAAGGGCAAAATGGAAATGGAGAAAGTGCCGCAATCCGGCTATCGTATCGAAGGACTTGATATTGCAGGATTCAACAGGGCCTCTTTGTTGAAGAACTGGAGCCTTCCATTTAAATTGATCAAGAGTTTTTACCAGGTGAGGAAAATTTTCCAATCCTTTGAACCAGATGCGGTTTTTGGTGTGGGCGGGTATTCAAGTTTTCCTGTGCTTAAATATGCACAAAGCAAGGGCATCCCAACTTTTCTGCATGAAGCGAACTCCTTTGCAGGAAAATCAAACATCATGCTTGGTAAGAAAGCATCACTTGTGATGGTGGCAACTGCTGGCATGGAAAAGTTCTTTCCTGCTGAAAAATTGGTAAGAACCGGAAATCCTGTGCGAAGGGAAATTGCAGAGAGTACTGTATTGCGTGAAGAAGCATTGGAATTTTTTGGCATCAAAGGAGGCAAGCCTACAGTTCTTGTGATTGGTGGCAGCCTTGGCGCAAGAAGCATCAACAATGCCATCGCCAAACAGATCAATAAGTTTTTTGAAGCCGGTGTTCAGTTGATATGGCAGACAGGAAAAGGCAACCTGGAATTGGTCTCTGCTGAAATCAGGAACAGGAAAGATGTATGTGTTACAGAATTCATCACAAAAATGAACTATGCTTATGCAGCTGCTGATGTAGTTGTGTCCAGGGCCGGTGCCATTGCATTGGCAGAGATCTGTGCATGCGGAAAACCATCTGTTCTTGTGCCTTATCCCCATGCAGCAGAAGACCATCAGACGGTCAACGCTTCCATCCTGGCGAACAATGGAGCAGCATTGATGGTGCCTGATGAAACCGCCGATCAGAACCTTGTTGATGCTTTGTTGGGCCTGGTTGCAGACAAGGAGAAATGTGAGCGGTTCGGAACTGCCGCATCAAAACTATATGTAGAGAATGCTGATATGGTCATTGCTGAACATATCATCCAAATATTGGAAAAAGAAATGGTTGAGTTGATTGACATAGCAGATATCCGCAAGGCCTATTTCATCGGAATAGGAGGCATCGGTATGAGCGCCATTGCAAGGTTTTTTCATGACCGTGGTGTAAAGGTGTCTGGTTATGATAAAACAGCAACAGCACTAACGCACGCGCTTTCTGCAGAAGGGATCGAAATACATTATACGGATGAGGCATCAGTTTGTCCTGCAGATGCTGATGTTATTGTCTATACACCTGCTATACCAAAAGACAACAAAATTATTGCATACTGCAGACAACAGCAGATGAACCTGTTGAAGCGCAGCGATATTTTGCAGGTTATTTCCAAGGGAACTTTTAATATTTGCATTGCAGGAACACACGGTAAAACTACCACCAGCACAATGGTTGCACATATCCTGCGGGATACAGGTTTCGGATGCAATGCTTTCCTGGGAGGCATTTCAACCAATTACCATACCAATTTTTGGAGTGATCCCAATCCTGTTTGTGTGATTGAAGCCGATGAGTACGACAGGAGTTTCCTGAAGTTGTATCCCAACATCATTTCTGTTTCCTCCATGGATGCAGATCATCTTGATATCTATGGTACTGCATCAGCCATGGAAGATGCATTCATCCAGTTTGCTGGGAATCTAAAAACCAACGGATTGCTGCTCACCCGAAAAGGATTGAACCGTGAGGATGAATTCAAATCAACCGGTCATCTCACTTATGCACTTGATGATACTGCAGCTGATATTCATGCTTTTTCATTGCAGATCAACAACGGGTCTTATGTATATGGTGTAAAGGCAAAGGACTGGGAAATGGAAGGCCTTCGGTTGAATATGGGTGGTATGCACAATGTGGAGAACAGCCTTGTTGCCATTGCCATTGCCAAACACCTTGGGATTGAGGATGAAAAAATCAAATCAGCAGTGGCGTCATTTGCTGGGGTAAAAAGAAGGTTTGAATACATTGTGAGGACTTCTTCGCTTGTTTATATTGATGACTATGCGCATCATCCTGAAGAGCTGCGGGCTTTGATTACAGGGGCAAAGAACATGTATCCATCAAAAAAATGCACCGTCATTTTTCAGCCACATCTTTTTACCCGTACAAGAGACCTGGTCGATGGTTTTGCAGCAAGCCTTGATCTTGCTGATGAAATTATTTTGTTGCCCATTTATCCTGCACGGGAACTTCCCATTGAAGGGGTTAACAGTGAAATGATCATGCAGCGGATGAAAGGCAAAGTTTTTTTGAAGCATATGCATGAATTGGAAGCTTTGATAACTGAGATGCAACCCGAACTGCTGTTGACAGCAGGAGCGGGTG
>CALPWM020000046.1 GCA_943327275.2 Chitinophaga pinensis | reverse complement strand
GGCAGTAAAGGATGAAGGATTGGAAAAAA
Source organism: Chitinophaga pinensis (assembly GCA_943327275.2). Taxonomy (GTDB): domain Bacteria; phylum Bacteroidota; class Bacteroidia; order Chitinophagales; family Chitinophagaceae; genus Pollutibacter. Next base: position 11,766 of record CALPWM020000046.1, on the reverse strand, counting down.
ATACCTTGATTATTTTTACAAGTGATAACGGCCCCTGGCTGAATTTCGGCAACCATGCAGGGTCTGCAGGAGGCTTCAGGGAAGGAAAGGGTACTTCATTTGAAGGAGGGCAAAGGGTTCCTTGCATCATGCGCTGGAAAGGAATGCTTCCGGCAGGTATCGTCGCAAACCAGCTTGCATCAACCATCGATATACTTCCCACGATTTCTGCACTGACCAAAGCGCCACTCTCGGAAAAGAAAATCGACGGAGTAGATTTGTCTCCCATTCTGAAAGGAGACCCAACAGCCTCCCCAAGAAAAACCTTTCTGTATTACTACCGCCGAAATGCGCTTGAGGCAGTCAGAATGGACAATTGGAAGCTGATCTTTCAACATCCCGCACGCTCTTATGAAAACGGCTCGCCTGGTTTCAATGGCTTTCCTGGTCCAACCCCAGAAAATGTCATCGTTTACAAGGCGCTTTACGACCTGAGAAGGGATCCGGGTGAGGAATACGATGTCAAAGGACTATATCCTGAGATTGTTGCAAAGCTCGAGGCCATTGCCGAAGAGGCCAGAAAAGACCTGGGCGATGATCTGCAAAACCGGAAAGGGGCCAACAACAGACCTTCCGGGATGTTGGGTCAATAATCCATCACTGCAATTGCTACAGCCCTGCCAATGACAAACTCATCTTCTTCAGCTCAGTCAGGGCTGTATTTTCAATGATGTTGTCCGGCATCAACACAAGAGAGGTATTGTTGCTTTTCCACCAGTCTTTGTGCAAAAGGGATTTGAAGGGGATGGTACCGATCAGGTAACTTCTTTCGTTTCCTGAATGCCATTCTTCAATGCTGGCAAATTCCTCCTTGGGGATGTTGGCCAGGTCCTCAAAGCTGATATAGATCCTTAAATGGAAATCGTCTGAAAGGGTTGAGGGCACTTGTTGGTTGAGTTTTTTGTATTCATACCGGTACCCATAGCGCAAAGCTGCAATATCACTCAATACGGCAGAGGCTGTAGGGAAACTTCCCGCACCTTTTCCATAGAAGAATTGCTTGTCTGCAAATCCACTTTCAATCACCACACCATTGTACTCATTCTTTACAAAATACAATTGGTCTGCATGGTCTACAAACTGTGGAAGCAGGAAGGAAGCTACTGTTCCATTTTGCAATTTTTTTGCCTGTGCCACCAACTTGATCGATTGGTTTCTTGACTGTGCCACTTTTGCATCCAGCTCATTGATTTGTGTGATGCCATTGAACAGCATTTGATCAATGGTCGTTGTGATGCCATAGCTATGGGCCAATAGAAGAACCCATTTGTTTGCTGCATCATACCCTTCAATATCAAGTGTAGGATCTGTTTCTGCAAAGCCAAGTTGCTGTGCCAGCAGTAGCGCTTCCTTGAAGTTCAGGTTTTCGTCAAACATTTTGGTTAGGATAAAATTCGTTGATCCATTGACGATGGCCTTGATGGAGTGCAACAGGTCGTTGTCATAATATTCTTCCAGGTTCCTGATGACGGGGATGGATGCACATGCAGAGGCCTCGTAAAGCAAAGACCTGCCGGTGGTTTCTTGAAGCGCGATGAGTTCTGGAAGGTGCTCTGAAAGCATTTTCTTGCTGGCACTCACAACGTCTTTTCCATTTTTCAAGGCAGTTGTTACAATCTCATATCCCGCTACACTGTCATTGATCACTTCGACAATCACATTGATTTCCGGATCGAACAACAAGTCATTTTTTTCGGAAGTGAACAGCGATGCCGGCGCATTCCTTTTCTTGTTCGTATTCTTGATGCATACTTTTTTGATGGAGGCCTTGAGTGAAGGGGTTTGCTTCAGTACCTTGTACAATCCTTCACCTACAACACCAAATCCAAACATCCCAATTACCAGTGTTTTTTCTGAACCCATTTTTCTTCGTTTTAAATTTTATATCAATCAGTTGATCAGCCCATTGAGCAAATCATTTAATTTTTCATGTTCTAGTAAAAATCCATCATGTCCATAAATGGATTCAATCACCTCCAGTTGTGCACCGGGAATATGCTTTGCAAGAAAGCGCTGCTCAGACACTGGGAAAAGCAAATCGGATGAAATGCCGATCACCAGTGTTGTTGATTGGATTCTTTCCAGCATCTCCTCTGCCTCCATTACACCTCTTCCCAAATGATGGCTGTCCATGCTTTTGGTCAACATATAATAACTCAATGCATTGAACCGCTTGGCCAGTTTTTCACCCTGGTATTTTTGGTAGGATTCACTCCTGGTATTTTCAATGGCCTTGTCAAGATCCTCTTGCGTTTGACCATAGGTGTCATAATGCCTGTAGCTGATCAGGGCAACCGACCGCGCCACTTTCAATCCCTCCATTCCTGCTTCCGGACTTCTTTCTTTCCAGGTTGGGTCTGCTTCAATGCACATCCTTTGTGAGGCATTGAATGCTTTGCCCCAGGGAGAATGAAATGCATTGGTAGCAATGGGAACAAGGAATTTGAACAAGGTAGGTTGCAGGCAAGCCCAGGCAATCAGCTGTTGTCCTCCCATTGATCCACCGATTCCCATGTAAATTGCGGAGATGCCGAGTGAAAGCCTGAGCTGTTCATAAGACCTTGCCATGTCCATTGGTGTAAAGAAAGGGAAATCCTGAAAGAAAGGCATGCCCGTCTCATCGTTTTTGTCAAGGGGATTTACGCTTCCGTAGTAACTGCCTGGCATGTTGGCGCAGATGATGAAATACTTCCGGGGGTCAAAAAATTTTCCTTCGCCCACCATTCCTGCCCACCAATCAGACGGATCGCTGTTTGCGGTCATGGCATGAAATATCCACACCACATTGTCTTTGTTGGGTGAGATTTCACCCAATGTGGTATAGGCCAGTTTGAAATCCTGGATTGTTCTCCCAGACTCCAAGGTCAGCACCCCTTTGTAATGATATGTGTTTAATGTCTTGTTCATGTTGATCAATGCTTTCCAGAAAGGGCATAAAAAAACCCATCTGAAGTCAGATGGGTTTTCACTATAAAGCGTTGATCTTGTCAAGGGAAAATATCTGACTTATCTGTGCTTGCCTGCGCAAGCTGGAGTTGACACCTTATTAATGGTTAGTTAACAGGTTGTCAAGGCGTCATAGGGCCAATCCCTCTGCCTTTCTGGATAAGAATATTAAAGAACTGCTGCAAAGATAAACATTTTCCCAATATTTACAAATCCAGCACGCTGGCTTGATTTTACGTTAATTTTGAACGAACCAATACCATTAATCAGTTGTTTGCCATTTACCCACAACCCACAACCCACAACCCACAACCCACAACCCACAACCCACAACCCACAACCCACAACCCACCCAATCAATGGTCAAAAAAGACAACATAGAAGTAATCGGCGCCAGGGCTCATAACCTGAAGAATATCGATATTACCATTCCCAAGCATCAATTGGTGGTGATCACTGGCATCAGTGGAAGTGGAAAGTCCTCTTTGGCCTTTGATACCATTTATGCGGAGGGGCACAGGAGGTACATGGAAACTTTTGGCACCTATGCCCGTCAGTTTATGGGGGAGATGGAAAGACCCGATGTTGACAAAATATCCGGCTTGTCGCCAGTCATCTCCATAGAACAAAAAACCACCAACCGCAATCCGAGATCTACCGTTGGAACTGTAACAGAAGTCTATGATTTTCTCAGGTTGCTCTTTGCCCGGGCAGGCGATGCCTATTCTATGAATACGGGCAAGAAAATGGTCAAGTTCACCGATGAAGAAATTGTTACTGATCTTTTCAAAAAATTAGCGGGTAAAAAAATCACCATTTTGGCACCCCTGGTACGGGGTAGAAAAGGGCATTACCGTGAATTGTTTGAGGAGACCCGAAAAAAGGGTTTTGTGAAAGTAAGGGTGGATGGTGAATTGAAAGACCTGGTGTCCAAGATGCAAGTAGACAGATACAAGGTTCACGATATTGAAGTGGTGGTAGACAGGCTTGCGGTAACACCAGACATGAAAATCAGGATCGGACAGAGCATCAACCAATCCATGCAGATAGGAAAGGGGCTCTTGTTCATTCTTGTTCACGACAATGATTCTGTTGTGCAGTACAGCAAGAAGCTGATGTGTGCGACAACTGGAATTTCTTACGAAGAGCCCTCACCCAATACTTTTTCCTTCAACTCGCCTTATGGTGCCTGTCCTGCTTGCAAAGGCCTGGGACAGCAGCATGCCATTGACCTCAATGCAGTCATGCCAGACAGGTCCATTTCCATTGCTGATGGTGCCATACTGCCTTTGGGCGAGGAAAGGGATTCCTATTATTACAAGATGGTGGAGCAGCTTTCAAAAAAGCACAAGTTTAGCCTAAAGACACCCATTGAACAGCTTTCCCCCAAGGCGATGAACATTATTTTGTTTGGTAACGAGGATGGAATGCAGGGGGATATTGATCAGTTGGAAAAGGGAGAGTATCCTGGTGTCATCAACATGGTCGTGCGCTGGTTCACCGATAGCACCAGTGATGCTATCCGTGAATGGGCAGAAAAATACATGATGCTCAGGCCTTGCACTGAATGTCATGGTACAAGATTGAAAAATGAAAGTTTGTGGTTTCGCATAGATGGGAAGCATATTGCTGATCTGTCTGAGATGAACCTCTCTGCTTTGCAAGATTGGTTTGCCAACCTCGAAAAACGCATGGATGCCCGTCAAAACCTGATTGCCAAAGATATCCTCAAGGAGATTCGAAGCCGTTTGGGTTTTCTGTTGGATGTGGGCTTGGGCTATCTTTCTTTGGGTCGCCCCACCAGAACATTGAGTGGCGGGGAATCACAGCGCATCAGGCTGGCAACCCAGATTGGATCGCAATTGCAGGGCATTACTTATATTTTGGACGAGCCGTCTATCGGCCTTCATCAAAGAGACAACCAGCAACTGATTGGGGCGTTGAAAAACCTGAGGGATATTGGAAACAGTGTCATTGTGGTTGAACACGATAAGGATATCATGCTTGCAGCTGATCACCTGATTGATGTTGGGCCAAAGGCGGGTATTCATGGCGGTAGAATTGTTGCACAGGGAACACCTGCTGATGTTTGTAAGTCTGGCTCAGAAACAGCTGGCTATCTCAACAACAAGAAAAAAGTGGAAGTGCCAGCAGAAAGACGGAAAGGCAATGGCAATTATCTGCAATTGAAGGGAGCCTCAGGAAATAATTTAAAAAACGTCGATATAAACATTCCTCTTGCAACCTTCGTTCTTGTAACGGGTGTAAGTGGCAGTGGAAAATCCACTCTGATCAACGAAACACTTTATCCACTGCTGAACAAGCATTGTTATGACGCCAAGCAGGATCCCATGCCCTATAAAAAAATTACCGGCCTGGAGCATATTGATAAGGTGATAGAAATTGATCAATCGCCCATTGGCAGAACCCCGCGCAGCAATCCTGCCACCTATTGTAATTTTTTTACAGACATCCGTCAGTTGTTTGCGGCAGTACCTGAAGCGAAAATTCGTGGCTATAATGCCGGACGTTTTTCCTTTAATGTAAAAGCAGGTCGCTGCGACATGTGTGAGGGTGGAGGATTGAGGGTGATTGAAATGAATTTTCTGCCGGATGTGTATGTGCATTGTGAAAAATGCAATGGCAAGCGCTACAACCGTGAAACATTGGAGATCAGGTACAAGGGAAAATCAATCAGTGATGTGTTGGACATGACTGTCGATGAGGCAGTTGAATTCTTTCAGCAAATCCCATACCTCTATAGAAAAGTAAAGGTGCTGCAGGAAGTGGGGCTGGGTTATATCACGCTTGGCCAATCTGCTGTAACCCTTAGTGGCGGAGAGGCACAGCGTGTCAAGCTTTCCACCGAACTCTCCAAAAAAGATACAGGCAAGACTTTTTATATTTTGGATGAGCCTACAACAGGCCTTCATTTTCAAGACATCAACCTTTTGCTGAATGTGTTGAATAAATTGGTCAACCGTGGCAATACTGTCTTGGTGATTGAACACAACCTTGATGTCATCAAAGTGGCTGATCATATCATTGACCTTGGCCCTGAAGGGGGTGATGGAGGTGGCACTATTTTATACGAGGGTGATCCCATTGGGCTGCTCAAAGTCAAAGGCAGCCATACTGCGAAGTTTTTGAAAATTGAATTGGATGCTTAATCAATAGGTCAAGGCATGAGCGCTCCTGCGTCATACCTTGCCTTGTGAATGAAAAGAAACAGGCTCCTCTCACATTTTCACTGGGTACAGTATCCAACCTGTCGAACTAAAACCGTATGATGGGACATTTCAAATCACCACCTCTTCCATAATCATTGTACTGCTCATTTCTACCGAGCCTGATGCTGATTTTCAGGGAAGAAGCATAGTATGCATCATTATTCGTGGGGGTTCCTCTTTTTGCTCCGATCCCAAATCCGGGTCTGTAGTTTCCACCATTGGCAAAGGCAGATTTGTTGGCCATTTGGACGGCCTGCATGGCCTTCTCTGTTCCATCACCAAAGTAAGCGTAAAAATCCTCATTGCTGATATAGTTGGTGCTGACATCATCAATATAATCAGTGAATGTTTTCCTGTTGATGATCTCAAAAGAGAGAGCGATATTTTGACTCATAAAATATTTAACACCAACGCCATAGGGAACATTGATTTGTGTTAGACTGTATTCTTTCCGATCGGGAAAGGCGGGCATGCCCTGGCCTTCTGTTCTCAATGGTTTAAGGTCCACCCAAACTTTGCTTCCATCTGCTGTTTCATATTGTCCTTGTGGATTGAAGTGGAATACTCCAATACCCAATAAAGCATAAGGCCTGATGCGGTGTAAAACATTCTCCGGATCATATTCAAACAATGCAGTGGGATAAACTTCTGCTGCAATGAATCCTTCTTTTATATCAGACCTGAAATGCTGGTTTCTTGCTTTTCTCGCCTCTTCCAAACCACCATTACCTGTAATAAGACTATCTGCACCCTGAACCTTTCCAATGGTGCCGGAAAGCCGGAAGTTGATGAACTCAGCAGGACGATAGCCAAGATGAAACCCTGTCATGAATTTGGTGAGGGAAACCATGTTGTCTTTGAGAAAAGTTGCGCCTTTGCCACTATTGCCACCAAGATCTCCAAGAAAATTGGAAGGGCCATACGTGAAGCCGTATTCGAATCGGGATTGTTGAGCCTTTGTGTTGCCTGTGTCGAATATGACAATCAAGGCAATGAGACATAATGTCCTACACAGGCTGTGCAGAATAGCTTTCATGGGTACGGATTTTAGGATTAGGGTCTTTGGGACCTTATTGAAACGGAAGCTTTATGGGAATATTATGTTAAAACATCTTTAACAAAAAAAATTAAGGCAATTGTAGAGGATTGAATACGTATTTCTACGCCTTTCTTAGCATTTTGATGTGTGGAATATCATCCTCCATGTATGTTTCGCTGCATTGCACGAAACCAAGATTTTCGTAAAAACGTTTGAGGTAAAGCTGTGCCCCAATTTTGATGGGTAGTGTTCCATAGAGGCGTATGGTTTCTTGGATGGCATTTTCCATTAGTGCAATTCCTGCGCCCTTTCCGCGATACCGCGGAGATCCTACCACCCTTCCAATGGAAGGCTCTTCATAACCAAGCCCTGGAGGGAGAATCCTGCATGCAGCAACCAGGTCATCATTCAGGCGGCCTTGCAAATGGCGTGAGTCCTGGTCTTTGTCATCCATATCCAGGAAAATGCATTGCTGTTCAACAACAAATACCTCACTTCTTAGCTTTAATATGTCATAAAGCTCTGCAGGGGTAAGCTCTTGGAAGGATTTGATGGTCCATTGAATTGCTGACATCCATTCATTTGTTAAGCAGCAAAATTACGTCAAACCTTTACAAGAAGTGTTTCATCAGATAGTTTTCCACTCCATTTGAAAACAATTAATTTTGTAAGACCAATTATACTATCACAACAAGGTCTACCATATTACAAAATCCCATCGAATACCTTAAGGGTGTTGGTCCCTTGAGGGCGGATATGCTCAAAAAGGAACTGCAGATTTTTACTTTTGAAGACCTGCTGAGCCATTTTCCATACAAACACCTTGACAAGACCAGTGTTCAGCCCATAGGACAAATCAGCCCTTCCATGGAATATGTTCAGGTCAGAGGATTCATTGTTTCCATGGAAATAATTGGGGAGCGAAGGGCGAGGCGATTGGTAGCACAATTTCGTGACCGAACGGGGATACTTGAATTGACCTGGTTCCAGGGAATCAATTGGGTACAGAAAACACTAGCTGTTGGAGGGGAATATTTTGCATTTGGTAAGCTGGGTTTCTTTTTGGGTAAACCCCAAATGACACATCCGGAGTTGGAGTCTGTCAAGGATGCAAATGCCTCAGTCAAACAATCCATGGAGCCTGTTTATCCGGTAACTGAAAAGCTTAAGGCACGAGGGTTGAATGGTAGGGCTATTGGAAAATTGACTGAGCAATTATTTTTGTTGCTGGACGAAAAACAGATTCCTGAAATTTTACCAGGATTTTTTATACAAAAGGAAAATCTCTGTTCCCGCTGGCAGGCTTTTAAGCAAGTGCATTTTCCCTCTTCAGCAGAAGCCTATCAGCATGCGGTATACCGGTTAAAGTTTGAGGAACTTTTTACAGCACAGCTGCGCCTGGGCATGTTGCGTTCTGCGAGGCACCGGTTTTCAAGGGGAGTGGTATTTTCAAAGGTGGGTGATTATTTTAATGATTTCTTCCATCAACATTTACCCTTTCCACTGACAGGCGCTCAAAAGCGGGTACTGAAAGAGATCAGACAGGATACTGGTACAGGCAGGCAAATGAACAGGCTCTTGCAGGGTGATGTGGGAAGTGGAAAAACGATTGTGGCTTTGATGGCCATGCTCATTGCCATTGACAATGGTTTTCAGGCCTGCATCATGGCGCCCACCGAAATTCTGGCAAGACAGCACTTTGATAATTTCACTGCCATGTTAGCCCCATTGGAGTTAGCTGTCGGTATCTTGACCGGCTCCACAAAATCTGCCGAACGAAAAAAAACATTGGCTGGCATCCAGGATGGATCTTTGAAAATCATCATTGGTACACATGCCCTGATTGAGGATGTGGTGCAATTCAGCAACCTTGGACTGGCCGTGATTGATGAACAACACAAGTTTGGCGTAGCCCAAAGGGCAAAGCTTTGGGGCAAACATGCCATTCCACCGCATATGCTGGTGATGACGGCAACGCCCATCCCCAGAACCCTGGCCATGACGGCCTATGGAGATCTTGATTACAGTGTGATAGATGAGTTGCCTCCAGGAAGAACACCCATTTTGACAGTTCACCGCCTGGATGATGCAAGACCGCAGGTCATGGATTTCATCAAGTCTGAAATAACATTAGGCCGCCAGATTTATTTTATTTTCCCATTGATTGAAGCCAGTGAGAAGATGCAATATGAAGACCTGATGCAGGGTTATGAAAATGTAAAGGCCTGGTTTCCCGAGCCACAATACTGGATCAGCATGGTCCATGGCAGGATGACAGCTGACCAGAAGGAGATGAACATGCGGCGCTTCGTCAACCGCGAAACCCAGATCATGGTGGGCACAACAGTAATCGAGGTTGGTGTGAATGTCCCCAATGCCAGTGTTATGGTCATTGAAAGCGCAGAAAAATTCGGGCTCAGCCAACTGCACCAGCTGAGAGGAAGGGTTGGGCGGGGAAGCGAAAAAAGCTATTGCATTCTTTTGTCAGGCAGCCAGGTGGGTAAAGATGCAAAAGATAGGCTGGGGGTGATGTGCATGACAAATGATGGTTTCAAAATTGCGGAAAAAGATCTTGACCTGAGAGGGCCCGGCGATATTCAGGGAACCAGACAAAGTGGGGCATTAAGCTTTCGGATTGCAGACCTTGTTGCCGACAGGGCAATTCTTGAAAAAGCAAAAATATACGCAGAGGAGCTTCTTGTGATTGATCCAGATCTTAACCTGGAGGAAAATACGTCACTCAGACTTTTTTTAAAGGCTGAAAAAGGCAGTACCGTTTGGGGAAAAATTTCATGAGCAATATCAACGCTTAAAATATCGGTTTAGGACAGTCGATAGCGCCACTCCTTATCCTGTTCATCCCTTCTGCTTTTCTGTTGAACCCAAACCTGTAGCTCAACCTTATATTGGATGAATAAAAGTAGTCTTTGTATTGTGGGGAGCCCCTGAGGCCACCCGCTCCCCATCCAAGCAATGGAGCTCCACCATTCTTGTATACTGGATTGTTGGCCATCTGCTCAGCAATTTTTGCGATTGGAGAAGTTTGTCCAAAAAAAGTATAAAAGTCTTTGTTGTCAATGTATTTGGTGCTTACATCATCGAGGTAGTCGGTAGGCGTTTTTCTTCCTATTAATTCAAAGGAAACACCCACCCTTTGTGAAATATGGTATTTGATTCCAAATCCCAGTTGAATGTTTTCCTGTATCAATGCATATTCTTTGCGCGTGGGATGATTGGGCATTCCTTGCCCCTCTGTTCTTAAGGGCTGTAAATTTACCCATGCTTCTGTGCCATTGGGCGCTTGGTAAAGACCTTTTGGGTCAAAATGGAATATCCCGATTCCTGCCAGAAAATAAGGACGAAACTTGCCCATTGCAACTGAAGGATCTGCTTCGAATAAAGCTGTCGGATAAATTTCTGCTATCAGTGATCCCTCAGCAATGATGGATTTAAAATGTGCATTCCTTGTTTTTTTGGCTAAAATAGCCGGGCTATTCCCAGAAAGCAGGCTGTCTGCAGCCTGAATGCCTCCATAGGTACCAGCCACCCGAATTGTCAAGATTTCAGCTATTCTATAACCCAGATAAAGTGAAGCATTAAAGCTTGATCTGGAGGTACTGTTGTTGAGCGCACCTAATCCACTGCCATACCGACCACCAATATCACCCTCGTATTTCATTCCACCAATGGAAATACCGTATTCAAATTTTTGTTGCGCCTCAATTTTTGTTGCTATGGTTACCAAAAAAATGACTGCCATGCACCTGCAGTAAAGAAAAAGTATTTTATTGGGCATAGAATTCATTGGGTAGAATAATCTTTAGCCAACGTCTGGCATTGCAAAATAGTATGTGGATGGCAGTAAATTTTTTCAAAAAAGCATATTCCCCGGATAAATACCATTTATTAACATCTTTTAAGGTATTAAACTTATACTTTTAACTATTGTCATAACTGTATGAAAAGTTTCGTGCCTGCGATATTGGTATTTGTTGTGTTCCTGTGCAGGCAAACTGTTCAGTCTCAATCCTTTTATGCCTTGGATTTCATTGAAAACAAGGGGCAGTGGAAGGGGGATTTCAGGTTCAAAACAGTTTCAGGGAATGGCACCCTCTTTATCAGCAATCAAGGATACACTGTTTTGAAGAGTAATCCCGAAGATTTCTCGACTGTCATGGAATATATCCATGGACACGAAGCTGAAAAAACAGCACCCGTAAAGATAACACCCACTGTCAAAGATGGTGAAACTGAGGCTGTAATTGCTATCAGGTCTCATGCTTACCAGGTTAAATTTACCGGCAGCAATCAGGCGGTGCAGTTTGTTGCAGAATAACCCACTGGCGAGAAGTCCAATTACTTCTTGGGAGACGACCCTTCCAATTGGAAAATGGGCGTTGGCAGTTACGGCAGCATCCTTGGTACAGGACTTTATCCTGGAGTTGACATCCGGTACTATTCCAGTGGCGATCGGATGAAATATGATTTGCTGCTTGCCCCCGGGGCAGATCC
>CALPWM020000045.1 GCA_943327275.2 Chitinophaga pinensis | reverse complement strand
GGCACCAACAAGAACGGTGTTACCAACAACAAGGAAGTGCTGGATGAAATCAGCCTCACCCGCAGCATGCTGCCCAAGAGCATGGGCGCTGTGCACTGGAGCGTTTCATCCCTTACCAAAAACCCAACCCTTACCAAGGAATTAAAGGCTGGCCCTTATAGCATTCCTGCACTGATTCCTGCAAGCCCATGGCTGGATGCTGTTGCTCCTGCTTCACCTCAGGTTGCCATGAGCAAGAGCAAGGATAAGCTCAACATCCAATGGTCTTCCAAAGACAAGGATGCCACGGGTTGGATCCTCTATGCGCAGTATGACAACAAATGGGAATACACCATCCTGGGCAAGGGGCAACTGAACGCTTCTCTTCAGCTGCTCAATGCAGACATCACAGGCAAAACATCCACCCTCAAAAACATCATGGTTACAGCTGTTGACCGAACCGGCAACGAAAGTGAACAGCAGGTTATTCCGGTGAACTGATCAAAATCCCCAATTGAGCCCGAACAACACCTGTCTTCCATTGAGCTGTTGCGTGAATCGATCATGGCCATAAGGAGAAGCATTGAGCAATTCAAAATAGTGATGGTTCATCAGGTTGTTCAAGGTTACAGAGCAACGCCAGCGCGGGCTCAGCACTGCCTTGACCATACCGTCCAGCATATCAAAACCTTGACCCCTTTCAAAATGCTGAACCCGGTATTGAACATGGGCAAACAGTTGGGTACTGAACCGCAACGTTGTGGAGATCCCATAGGCAATCCTCTTCATGGTTGAGGGCTGCTGACCCGAGGTACCAAAGCTGTTCTGTTGCAGGGAATAATGCAACTCCCCATTGAACCATCCTTTCCAGTTGCTAACCACCCGCTGTTCAAAGCCATGGCTGTTCATTGTGGAACCGAAAACCATCCCGTTCAATTGTTGTGGCTGATGACTCAGCATCCAATTGACGTCTAGGATATACTTCAATTTTAGGGGATGAATAAACTGCTCAACACGTGCATTGAGCAAGAGGTTGCGCTGCAAAGGGATGATAAACCAGGACAAGGAATCAAGAACATTACCAACAATGGTTGCGATGCCATAATCGTTGCGCAACATGCCCGCCCGGGCATTGACAGACAACACAAATCCCTTGTACAAATCCATTTTTGTGACGCCTATTTCCATATCCACAGATAAAGGAAAAGCAAGTTCTGCAACACCCTTTCTCATGGTGCCTTCGAACAAAATAGGTCCGGCATGCCATGAAGGGTTTGAAGCAGGTTTTTTGGCAAGTGCAAAGCTTATGCGGTATTGTGTAGTAGGTTTTTTCTGCCATGCCAATTTCTCCTCCAGGTGAAAGATAAATGCATTCCTGTTGATGGCATCGCTTTTGACCATGGCCCTTCCTGCAGCTGCATTAAAGGTGGTGGATATTTTTTTTGAATGCCGTTGGACAATGGACAGATATGGATAATATTTTGCCAGCTGAAGCGATTGTGCCTGAGGACCGATTGCAGAACTGATGGCTTCAACAGCAGCACGAATACCCACCCTTGCATTTTGCTGACCCCATTGTTTGATGAGGGTAAAATCAGTACCTGCCATTTTTCCATGATGAGTAAAAAGTTGATCAATGAAAAACTGCATCAGGCTATCAGAAAAAAAGGATGCCTGAAGAAAGTCTCTGTTTCTATTTAAAGCAAACCGGGTTTCTACCTGCATCAATGTGCTTGTGCCAAGTTTCCAGGAAGCATGGTGTGCAGCAAGCAGGTTCATTTGATGCAGATGATCATTGGCATCCCTGACTGTGGCAAAAACCGCACTGCGGTCTGCACGTTCTTTCACATGCGTTTGTCCATTGCTGACAGATAATTGAAAAGAGGATAGCTTATTGCCACCCTTGTCTGTTTCCAGTTGCATGCGCAAATTTCCTATGGTTGCTTGTTCTACATGTTTGGTATTTGTGCTCAGGTTGAATTTTTCAGCACCCGGTATATTGTAGGAAGACCTTGTAGACGACACCCTCCTGTTTTCATTGTGTATGGCAGTAGCCGTCAGCGTGAGTTTGCTATGTGAAGACAATACCAAAGAGGAAATGAAAGCAAGGCTTTTGTCATTGTTGATGTTGACATACGCTGGGAGCAGATTGGGACCAGTGCCTGCATGTAATGGGTCAAAAGGCCATACCCGATAAATACCCCGATCGTTTACCTGTATTTCATTTCCTCTGTCAGTCACGCCATTGGCGCCTGTATTATTGGTATTGATAAAGCACAATTGTTTTGCTTTTTTTGCCAGCCTGATCAATTCTGCATCTGCCTCGCCACATTGGCCGATGCCCCTTCCAAGCATTAGGTTCCCGCTTGTCTTTCCTATCCATGATTTTTTGATGATGAGGTTAAGGGCTACAGCATCCTGGTTGCCGAATGTTTGCATCAACCTGTTTTTTTCATGGCCTTGGATAACCTGAAGGCTGTCGACCATCAAGGCCTTCAGGTTTTTAGACAAGAGTTTGTATTGTTCTCCTGCAAGATCATCGCCATCAATCATGATCCTGCTGATTTCCTTTCCATTGAAATAGATCCGGCCATTGTCATCCACACGAAACCCGGGTATGTTCTTTACCAGTTCTTCCAGCCTGAATGCTTCAGGTTTCAAATACCTCTTCGCATCAAATTGCAAGGTATCCCCACTGGACTTGGCCATGGGCTGGTTGCGCCTGATGACAATGCCAGGAAGCTCCCCTACATTACTTCCCGGCAGAATGGTATCAACTGCCAACCGGTGAGCCGAAGCAAACAAAAAAGAAGCCTGCATCAAACATACCAACACCACCAATGACCGGATCTTCATTTCAATCGATCTTTTCCCAGGAATGGAATTTTATTACAGACTTGGTCTGACAATCGATACAGTTCGCTGATGATTGCGCACCCAAGGATGTTGCCAGCCTGCTGAATATTTTTTTTACATGTGTGGCAAATGCAGGAAAGCCTTCTGTTCCTTTTTTCATGGCTGCCAGAAAATGATCCTGGTCAAACCCGTGTACTTCCTGCTTTGAAACAAAGGTCATGTGCCAGTTGTCCTCATCATCATAGGCTTCCAGGATCAATCCTGGCAAGCCTCCCAGCTTCCATGGCCCATCTGGAATGGTGATCGTGGGGGCATACCAGGCCGTGTATCCCCTCCCCTTAAACTGCGTCACTGCCTTACGGCATGGGATGCCCCCGATCGATCTTTGTTCTTCGCTGGTTTTCCAATCCATAGGAAACAATGTATCTGCAAAAAGATGTGTTCGCTGGTTCAAATCAGAGAACTCAAACAACAAGGAATTGGATTCAACATCTTTGAAAACAGTAAACATGCTGTCTGGCCTGAGGTCAATATTGTTTCCCTGTACAGAGGCAAGGTGCGCGCCCGATTCTTTCATGGTAAACAAGGACCTGTCGCCCGAAACAATCAGGGTTCCCTCGAATTGCCTGAAATTGTCTGCCCTTCCAAAGCTGCTGTTGAACTTCCCTTCGTAGACAAACATGGTGGTTGTCTGTCCCTGTGCAATACCCAACATGGCTACACAGCAAATCAAGATATATACTCTCATGGTAATTTATTTAATGTGAAAAATGGCGCAATACCCCCGGCTTGTTTTATAATATGACCGTTCTCACCGTCCTCATTGCTGCTGAAAGGCAACCGATGGCCCTTACAGTCGCTGCCTCGCAGGTTGCTGCAGAAGTTGTACAACTCACTTCTGCCTCAATGGGTCCAAGATCAATTCTTCCTTTCATCGTTATCGTGCACAAAGTCTCTTTTCCAGGGGATGTCTCTTCACCCCAATGCAGCGTACTCACCTTTTCTTCACCTGACTTGATTTTTACCTCCTCGATTGGTTTGCCAACAGCTGCCTGTGTAAGGAATGCTGCAAACATCATTGCTACTGATAGAATCACTTTTTTCATACAATTGATTTTATTGGTTTTTTAGAATAGGCCCGGGGTATCGCGCCAGGCAACAGTTGTTTGCTGTTGCGGTGTAAAACTAAGTTGGCGACGAAAGCCTGTAAAGGGATAATCAACAGGAATTGAAGAGATTATTCACCCTAAACACCGGTGGTTTCACCAGTTATGAGAAATAAGTATGTGCGATTGATGCAAAGCCTGTTTACCTTTGCGGCCTGTTATGGGACAAAAAAAACTGATTCGCTTTGCTGAAATTGCCACCTTCGACCATGTGTTGCAGTATCCGGAAAATACTGCCGGCAAATGGCATGAACGGTTCAACAATACCAACCCCATCGTCCTTGAATTGGCCTGTGGAAAAGGGGAATACTCGATTGGTTTGGCAACACTGTATCCAAACAAAAACCTGATTGGTGTAGATGTGAAGGGCAACCGCATCTGGGTGGGAGCAAAAAAATCATTGCAGGCAGGGATGAGAAATGTTGCTTTCATCCGTTCGCAGATTGGCATGATCAACAATTATTTCGCAGCGGGCGAGGTGGATGAGATATGGCTTCCCTTTCCTGATCCTCAATTGCGCATCTCAAAATCCAACCGCAGGTTGACGCATCCTGAATTTCTCAGAAAATATCAACAAATACTCAAGCCCGGTGGTTATATCAATCTAAAGACGGACTCTCCGGTATTGTATCAATTTACAAAGTTGGTAATTGAACTTTACGGATTGACTTTGTTGGAAGATAGTGATGATATCAGCAGAGATCTTAAACAAAACCAAGAGCTGCTGATCAAAACACATTACGAAGGCCTTGATATTGCAAAAAGCAGAAGGATTCATTACCTGAAATTTGCATTACCCGGCTTTATTGATCCAACAACGGATGAACGTCTTTCAACAATGGTAAGAGAAATTGAAACTGCGCTAACTGAAGGATTGAAGGATGAAAAAGAAACTGATAGAAGGTGAGCATTTTTACTACAATGAACAAGGCTATATGGTGCTCACTGCCAAGTACCACTTGGACAATGGAAACTGTTGCGGAAATGGTTGCCTTAACTGTCCTTACGACCATATCAACGTTCCAGAACCAAAAAGAAGCGAACTGAGAAGCCGACTTGAGCATGAAAAAAAATCCTCCTACTAAAGCAGCCTCTGTTCCATCCTCTCAAAGAAATTTTTTTGAAGACGTTTTCGATGTTGTCCGACAGATTCCCAAAGGACGTGTAACCAACTATGGCGCCATTGCCAAATACCTTGGATCAGGACTCTCATCCAGAATGGTTGGTTGGGCAATGAATGCTTCTCATGGTCTTCATCCCCCGATACCCGCACAAAGGGTGGTCAACCGCAATGGAATGCTCACTGGAAAAAATCATTTTCAAACGCCAACCCTCATGCAAGAGCTTCTTGAAAAAGACGGCGTAGCAGTCATCAACGACAAGGTTGTTGAATTCACACAGCGCTACTGGGATCCGGAAAAAGAATTGTAGTGAATATCCTTATGCGTAGTAAGGACTGATCAGCAAGTATACAATCACCCCTGTTACGGATACATAGAACCAAATCGGCCAGGTGATTCTTGCCAGTTTCTTGTGTGCAGGCCATTCTGCCACCAATGCCCTATAAGAAGTAAAGAGGATAAAGGGAAGAATGATTGCAGCAAGAATGATATGGGTGATCAGGATAAAATAATAGACATAACGGATGGTGCCTTCACCACCGAATACGGTTGAATCCGATAAGAGGTGATGACAAATATAAGAGACCAGGAAAAGGAGTGAAAGGACCATGGAGGTCATCATCACTTTTTTGTGCAAGGCATAGCGACCACGCTTCACGGCCAAAAGCCCTACCAGCAACAAAAATGAAACAGCAGTATTGATGGCTGCATTGACTTGTGCAAACAGGTGCACGTTGAAAGGCAAGTCCAATTCAAGTTTGATTTTGGAGAGAAAAACAACCGCTACAAAAACGATGATTGAAAACAGAATGATGAGTAAACTGGCTCTCTTGTCGTTTTTTTGAATGCTTGCAGGTAACATGTTTCTGGTTTTTATTTTCTAAAGAGATTTCTTTTTTTCTTCTTGTCGCGCTCCATGTTCAGGAGCACCACATCCTTTATGAGCTTATCGAGGTTGACACTATCCAATCCACTGTACCATCCCCTTACCACCCTGTCGCGGTCCAAAAGAAAGAATCGGTCTGTATGGATGAAGCCTGTGTCGATATTTCCGTTGGATGCGATTGAGGCCTTGAATTCGTTCAAGGCAATGTCGTACAATTCGTTTCTGTCACCTGTCAACATAAACCAGGTGTCGTGGTCGATGCCATATTTATCACCATAGGCTTTCAGGGCCTGGACGGTATCGCGTACCGGATCAACGGTAAAGGAAACAAACCTAACAAGAGAATCGGTTTTCTTGAATGCCGTCTGCAACTTTTTCATGTTGCGGGTAAGCTTGGGGCAAATCGATGGACAAGATGTAAAAAAGAAATCTGCAATGATGATTTTACCACCCCAGTCTTCAAGGCCCACTTCTTTTCCAAACTGGTTCTTGAGTTTGAAAGGCCTCACCTTGTGCCAGACAGTATCATTGACCTTTTTACCTTTTTCCATTTTAACCATCACGGTATCATAAAAATAACGGCGGGGCATTTTAATGGCGTCCTTGCTCAGGCTGCTGACATACAAATAACTGGCAATCGGCAGCAGCGTTACCATCAAAAGGGCAAGAAGGGTTGTCTTTTTCATCTATGTATAAATAGAAACAAAAAAAGCACCATTCGGTTGTAGCCGGAACGATGCTTTTTGATTTTAATATTCAATATCAGTGTTGCTCACCGGCTGCGTGTGGTGCGGCAGGAGCAGAAACAGCTTGTTTAGGATTATAGGTATTCCTGAGGTTTTTCCAGGAGTTGCCCTCGTAAAGGAAGGCGGCGATGAACCAGACGAAAAGCAACAAAGGCACCACGATGGTCATGATCAGGTTCTTTACCTCTTCTCCAAGGTGCATGAATACACCTACTATATAAAAGGCTTTTGCAAGGGAAAGGATAACAATCACTCCTTTCAAAAACAATTTCAAGCCTTCGGCCATGGGCAAGGCGTACATCCCAAGACCCATTCCAAGTTCAATGATGGTGATAACGGACAAGATTACCGTTGTTCTGATGATCTTGCTGACAACCTCTTTTCCACCTGGTTCATGGTGAAATGTGATTTCCTGTACTGCGTGTTCCATATGAATTTCTTTAAATGTTGATTAGATGAGATAGAAGCAAAGGAATACAAATACCCATACCAGGTCTACGAAATGCCAGTAAAGACCGGCCTTTTCAATCATCCAGTAGTGGCCCTTCCTTTCAAAAGTTCCGTTGATGGCCATGATCAACATCACAATATTGATGCCCACTCCAGAAGCTACGTGGAAGCCGTGGAAGCCGGTGATGCCAAAGAAATAACCACCAAAGGCAACCGGTCCAGGTGTGCCCACATGGTGTCCGTCGTGTGCAGCAACATTGGCGGCAGGACCCCATGGATTCATGGTTACTGTGGTACCAATATTTTCAATTTGGCCGTTGATCATCACTGCATGGTCTCCGGTGATAAGGTGTGTCCACTCCCAGGCCTGACAGGCAAGGAACGCAATACCACCAATAACCGTCCAGATCATCCACTTGATCACACCCTTTTTATCCATGTTGTGACCAGCATGTACAGCAAGCACCATGGTTACTGAACTCACAATGAGAATGAAGGTCATCAAACTCACAAAGGCCAACGGAAGATTGGCATGACCTGCGAGAGGGAATGCATTGAATACTTCGTTAGGATCAGGCCAATAGTTTTGGCTGAATCGAATGGTTCCATAAGAGATGAGGAATGCTCCGAAGGTGAATGCGTCACTCATCAGGAAATACCACATCATCAGTTTTCCATACTCAACGTTGAAGGGGCTTTTACCGCCACTCCACCATTTGGTTTCCGTGTGTGCTTGGGCTGTTGCCATGCTATTGCTTATTTAAGGGTTCAACTCACCAGGACTTATTTCATCCAGGTGAAAAATATAAATAAGTAGATCCATAAAGCATCTACAAAATGCCAATAGGTTGCTGCGATTTCAAGCGGTACACTGCTGTAACTCCTTGTGGAGCTGTTCAGTGCCCGGATGGCAATCACAACCAATGCTACCACCCCGCCCAGCACGTGAACGCCGTGCAAACCGGAGATGGCCAGCAGGAAAGAGTAAGATGCATTGGAACCGGCCCCAATGAGGCGGATGTCCTGTGCAGCAAACTGACTGAATCCTGCTACTTGCAATGCAATAAAAAGAACTCCCAACACCGCTGTAACCAAAAGCAAACGCCTGTAGTTGATCATTTCCCTCTTTTTCAACGCTTTCAGTGCAAGCTGCACCGTAACGCTGCTCGCCAGAATGGTGGCTGTTGAATACCAAAACATCATGGGTATTTCAATCATCAGCCAACTGGCCTGGCTTCTTTTCACGATATAAGCAGAAGTCAACCCTGCGAACATCATCAAAATACTGCCTATCGCCACCCATAAGGTAAACTTATGGGGATGAATTTTTCTTTTCTGCTCGCTTATTACCTCGCTCATGGTATTGTTATGATTTACGATCAGTAAAATGAATCTTGTTCAAAAACATCACCTTTTCAACCTTCACACTGCTCTGCTCCTGCATGGGTTTCTTGTCTGCCAACAAGGCCAACAATACCACCGGAAGATAAATATAGGAAGTGAACATTACCCTGCGGGCTGCTTTCACATCCATCTCACGGAACAACCGTATGCATTGCCATACCATCACAAGGTTGGCCAATGAAACGATGACCATGCTCACCATACCAGACATGCCAAACACCATTGGCAAGACCCCAATCGGCAGCAACAATACAGAATACAATATTGCTTGAACTGCTGCATATTTGGTAGGTCCTCCCCTGGAGGGCAACATCCTGAATCCGGCCCTTGTATAATCCTCATGCGCTACCCAGGCAATGGCCCAAAAATGGGGGAATTGCCAGAAGAACTGCAAAGAGAACAGGATCCAACCACCAACACCAAGGTCCGCATCTCCTGCAGCCCATCCAATCAAACAAGGAAGTGCTCCGGGGATTGCGCCAACCAGTACTGAAATGGAGTGAACCTTTTTCAAGGGGGTATAAATAAACCCGTATAGAAAAAGGCTTAACCCTGCAATTCCCGCAGCGGTCCAGTTGAACCAAAGGCCGATGATAAATATGCCAAAGACAGCAGCAACAACGGAGAAGGTTGCAGCCTCGTCAACGGTCATTCTTCCTGAAGCAAGCGGCCTTGAGGCTGTTCGCTTCATCATCGCATCGGTATCTTTCTCTGCGATCTGGTTGATGGCATTGGCAGCTCCTGTTACGAGCATACCGCCTACAAAAAGTAAAAGAACTGATACAATGTCAAATGGTACTCCCGGAACCAACAGGTAACAAACCACTGAAGAGAAGACAACCGTGAAACTCAGCGTGAATTTCATGAGTTGCTGATAATCTTTCAGCTTTGATGATACCATTGATGCCTCCTTTCCCTTCGATTCTTCCATTTGCATCATTTTATATGTTGCCGACCATTTCAGGACGGCCTTTTTTTAGTGCTTCGATTCGTCTGCGCCGATGGGTTCGGTTTGAGGAATAAACTCCCTGCCATCCTTACCATAATCGTATGCCCACCTGTGAACTTCCGGAATATCACCAGGCCAGTTTCCATGACCAGGATTGATAGGGGTTGTCCACTCCAGGGTATTGGCGCCCCATGGATTGGTTGATGTTACTTTTCTTCCTTTGAAAATGGAATAGAAGAAGTTGAAAACAAAAAGAAGTTGGGCGGCAAACACGATCATCGCAACGGTGCTGATGAAACGGTTCATGTCCTGAAACTGATTGAATGACTGCCAGTTGCTCCAATCGGTGTAACGGCGGGGCATACCAGCCAAACCTGAGTAGTGCATGGGCCAGAAAATCAGGTAAGAACCAACCAGGGTTACCCAGAAATGGATATAGGCCATGGTATTGTTGAGGTAGCGACCATACATCTTCGGGAACCAGTGGTAAACACCGGCAAACATGCCAAAGAAAGATGCAACACCCATTACAATGTGGAAGTGGGCTACTACAAAATAGGTATCATGAAGATGGATATCCAGTGTTGAGTTACCAAGGAAAATCCCTGTCAAACCACCTGAAATGAAAAGGCTCACAAAACCAATAGAGAAAAGCATACCGGGAGTGAATCGGATGTTTCCTCTCCAAAGCGTGGTCAGCCAGTTGAATACCTTGATGGCTGAAGGAACTGCAATCAACAGGGTCAAGAGTACAAAGAAAGCTCCAAGGAAAGGATTGAGTCCAGTTACAAACATATGGTGTGCCCAAACAAGGAAGGCAAGAATACAAATCGCAAACAATGAACCGACCATCGCGAGGTAACCAAAGATGGGCTTTCTTGAGTTTACAGAAAGAATCTCTGAAACCATACCCATCGCTGGAAGGAGGATGATGTATACTTCAGGATGACCAAGGAACCAGAACAAGTGCTGGAACAGGATGGCAGAACCACCTTCGTTGGGAAGGATTTCTCCTTTTACAACGATCTCAGAAAGATAGAAGCTGGTTCCGAGATTGCGGTCAAACAAGAGCAATACCGCGCCAGACAACAATACCGGGAAAGAAAGTACTCCCAAGACTGCAGTAAAGAAGATAGCCCACATGGTCAGGGGCATCCTGGTCATGCTCATACCTTTGGTACGGAGATTAAGGATGGTAGAGATATAGTTCAGACCTCCAAGGAGAGAAGATACAATGAACAAAGCCATGGATATCAACCAGAAATCCATACCGAGCTTGGAACCTTCACTGGCCTGACCCAGTGCACTGAGTGGAGGATAGATGGTCCAACCGCCTGAGGCAGGGCCGGTCTGAATGAACAATGAAGCAAACATCACCACACTGGCCAAAAAGAAGAACCAGTAGCTGAGCATGTTCATGAAACCAGATGCCATATCCCTTGCTCCGATCTGAAGTGGAATAAGGATGTTGGCAAATGTTCCACTGAGGCCTGCGGTCAATACAAAGAATACCAGGATGGTTCCATGCATGGTAACCAAGGCATAATAAAACTCATTGGAAATCCTTCCACCAGCTGCCCATTTTCCGAACAGGTCCTCAAGCACAGGAAAGGACATTTCGGGATAACCCAACTGAAGACGGAAAAGTACTGAAAACAAACCACCAATGATGGCCCAGATGATTCCCGTGATCAGGAACTGTTTTCCAATCATCTTGTGGTCTGTACTGAAAACGTACTTGCTCAGAAATGACTCTTCATGATGGTGATCATGTCCATGCGCCTCATGAGAATCGTGCGAATGTACTGAAGCTTCCGCTGCGTGTCCGTGTGAAATTGTTTCGCTACTCATTTTAAATCTTTTTTTCTGTGATACTTTATTTCAGTTGGGCCAAGGGTTTAGACATTGTGGGAGTTGCTGCTGATGCAGTGGTATCTGCTGCAGGTGCTGCAGGTGCAGCGGCTTCCTGAACAGTTACATACTGTGGCTTCTTGGAAGCCATCCATGCATCATACTCTTCCTGCGTTTCAACTACGATAACACCGCGCATAGAGTAGTGACCGCTTCCACACATTTGGTCGCAAGAAATTTCATAAACGAAATCCTTGTTTCCTGTAATCTTTTTCATTTGCGCTGTGGTATACTTAGGAGTAAACCAAAGGGTGGTTGGTATTCCTGGAACAGCATCCATTTTCAGCCTGAAGTGTACAAGGCCCACATCATGGATAACATCCTGTGCGTTGATCACCAGCTGAACCGGCTTGCCAACAACAAGGTGCATTTCTGATGCTTCAACATCATCATGGCTTGCTCCATCTTCCCAATCAACACCGAGCGCATTGCCGCTGGATGCATCAGTCAGGCGATAGTTTTTTCTTCCCAATACATTGTCTTTGCCAGGATACCTCATCATCCAGTTGAACTGCTTTCCTGTGATTTCAACAACCTGTGATTC
>CALPWM020000044.1 GCA_943327275.2 Chitinophaga pinensis | reverse complement strand
GATGAAGCGAAATGGCCTTGTTTTTCAGCTCCATGATCATTCTGTCCGATGCCCTGAAAAAAACAGACTCTCCAATGATTTCTATATCCCAGATGTCTGCGAACGACCTCTCTTTGAGCGGTAAGAGCGGAGTGAGTGAGGTATATTTAAGGAAACCCCGCTCATTGGGAGTAAAATAGCCCATTTCTCCCTGCCCGCCAGCATAAATTATTCCCTTTTCATCAATAGCGATGGATCGCATGATGGTCTTATTGGGTAATGATTGAAGTTTCCAAAAAGTTCCGTCGTAGGTGAGCAGCCCCTCATTGTTGGCAAAATACATCCTGCCTTTGCTGTCCTGATCAATGTCCCAGGTTTGGGTACCTGCTTTGAAGTCATTTTTGTTGAAATTGATGATTTGAGGTATTCCAATGGTATTTTGCCCTTTTGTTAAAAGGGAATGTAAAATTAGAAATACGATAATCGGTAGAATTCTCATTTTATTTGTTGAATGCGTTCAGTTCTGAGTTTGTTTAACTAATACAGCTTCAATTTAAACAATTATATTAAACAAACCATTTGGCCAAATTGTTTTGATGTATTGTTGATGTAATTTTTATTTATTGAAAATCAATAGTATACAAATAGTTGATGTAGTTGTGTAGTACTACAAAAATGTCCATTGGTTCAGGTAATTATACCTTTATCCTCCTTCTTTAAAGAAGGGTCCATCACTTAAATAAATAAAACTTGCGTATGAAAAAGGTTCTGAAGAAGTTCACACTTCTTTCATTTCTCATTATGCTGGGATTGACCTCCTGGTCCCAAGACAAAACTGCTACTGGTAAGGTAGTTGACCCCTCTGGTCTGCCGGTTTCCAAAGCAACCATCCTTGTAAAAGGTACAAAAGCAGGAACTTCTACCAACGAAATGGGAATTTTCTCACTGACGTTTCCATCATCAGCCAAAACAATTGTAATCTCCTCTGTTGGTTTTGAAACCAAGGAAGTTTCGATAGTGACCGGCATGATGAACATTGTACTGGACGCATCATCATCCAAGCTTGATGAGGTGGTTGTAGTAGGTTATGGTGTAAAGAAGGTCACCAATGTATCTGGCGCAGTAGCCTCAGTCAAAGGAGCAGATATTGAAAAACTGAAACCCGTTCGTGCAGAGGATGCCTTGCAAGGAAGGGCTTCTGGGGTAACGGTTGTTTCCAATGGATCTCCCGGCGCAAAGCCAACTGTTCTGGTCAGGGGTATTCCTTCTTATACAGGAACAGATCCTGTGGTAGTGGTTGACGGATCCATCCAGAGCCTTGACGATTTCAATGCCATCAATCCTGCTGATATAGAGTCCATCAATGTGCTCAAAGATGCCGCCACCACCGCCATTTATGGTGTAAAGGGCGGGAACGGAGTAATTGTAGTGACTACCAAGACCGGACGTAAAAACCAAAAAACTGAAATTACCTACAATGGCAACTATGCCATGCAGGAAGTGTTGAACCAGATTGGTGTCTTGAACGCATCTGAATATGCTGCCATTGTGAATGAGGGAAGTGTTACTTCCGGAGGTTCACTGGTATTCCCCAACCTTTCTGGATTGGGTGCAGGAACAAACTGGCAAGACCAGATCTTCAAGCAGGCTCCACTTCAATCGCATACGGTAGCGGCAAGGGGTGGAAGCGATAAAATGTCCTATTTTCTTTCTGGCGGATACCTTGCCCAGGCAGGAATTGTTGGAGGCGGAGAGAAATCTTTCTTCAACAGGATCAACGCAACTTCCAACCTCAGCTTCGATCTGAGTTCGAAACTCAAGTTCATCACCAATACCACCTACACCAATATCAAAGGCGCAGGTGTTCCTGAAAACAGCATCAATTCAGTCATCTCCAATGCACTGAACTTTGATCCTACTGTGCCGGTTTTGAACAATACACCCAATACATATGGGAAGTATAGCACCAGCAAGTACATCCTTTCTGAGATCATCAATCCGCTTACACAGTTGGAGGATACCTATAACAAGAACAATACCAGCAAACTCTATGGTAAGCTGGAATTGCAATATGATTTGCTGAAAAACCTGAAACTCTCTTCCCGCTTTGGTTATACCAATACCGATGTTACAGGAAAGAATTTCACCCCACTTTCTTTTTATGGAGCAAGCCACATCAATTCAACCATGAATGCTGATGGAACCCCCAAGCCAGGATCTCACAATAGTGTATATGAATTCAAGACCAATTACTTCAACTACACCTTCGAAAATTTTGCCAACTATAATTTCAAAGTGGGCAAAAACCACAACTTTGAAACCGTAGCAGGTTTTTCAATGGCCCGTGTCACTGGCAATTCATTGAATGGCTCCAGGCAGGATGTTCCTTTCAACTCATGGAGCTTTGCTGACATTTCCTCGGCTACAGGTATTGCAACACTTTCTGGTATTGACCTTGGTTCATACCAGTACGAGAGAAGGAATCTTTCCTACTTTGGAAGGATTGATTATGATTTCAATGACAAATACCTTGTATCTGGAACATTGAGAAGGGATGGATCTTTTGCTTTTGGCGACAACAACAAGTTCGCCAACTTCTTCTCAGGTTCTTTGGGCTGGGTAGTGACGCAGGAAGATTTTTTCAAGGTTGATTTCATCGATTATCTGAAATTGAGGGGAAGCTATGGTGTTACAGGTAATGAGAATGTAAACCCGCAATACCAAAGGATTTCAACCTTGTTGTACGCCTATGGTCTTGGTCAGAATGCCGGATATTCTTTTGGCAACGAGCCCACATCTGTGGGTGCAACAATTGCATCCTTCAAGAATGATGACCTCAGATGGGAAGAGCAGGCTCAGTTGAATGCTGGTTTCGATATCAGGTTCTTCAACAACAAGTTTTCTTTCAGTGGAGACTATTTCAGGAAGGATATCAGCGGCTTGTTGTTTACTCCAACTTTGTCTCTTTATCTTGGTACAGCTTCATTGCCAACTGCCAACATCGGTACAACAAGAACAAGTGGTCTTGACATGAACCTTGGATACACAGACCAATTGTCCAAGAATTTCAGCATTTCTACCAACATCACCTTTACCAAGGCCACCAACCTGGTTACTGAAACCAACAATGGGTTGATCACCGGAGGCGGCTATGGCATACCATTCCAGTCTGTCACCCGTTTTGAAAAAGACAAGGCTCCAGGATATTTTTATGGATTCAAGACCGATGGACTTTTCCAAACGCAGGCAGATATTGCCAAGCATGCTTCACAGCCAGGTGCACAAGCAGGTGATATCCGTTTTGTTGATATCAATGGCGATGGAAAAATTGATGGAGATGACAGGACAAATATTGGAAATCCATTCCCTGATTTCACTTTAGGATGGAACCTTTCATTGGAATACAAGGGCTTCGATTTTAATTCTTTTGTATATGCCTCTGTTGGCAACGAAGTCTATCGTGCCTACGAAAGGAACCTGGCCATGACCAATAAGTTCAGGAGTGTATTGGGCCGCTGGACCGGTAGCGGATCAACCAACGAAGCCACAAACCCGCGGTATTCATTTATTGATGCCAACAACAATACAAGGGTTTCAGACCGTTATGTAGAGGATGGTTCCTTCATCAAAATCAAGAACCTCCAGTTGGGATATAATTTTTCATCTGCAGCCCTTCGCAAAGCAAACATTTCCAAGCTCCGCATTTATGCACAGGCAAGAAATGCCTTCACCTTCACGAAATACACTGGGTTTGATCCTGAGATTTCGGGTGGAATTTTTGATACAGGCATAGACAGGGGTGCATATCCGCAAGCAAGAAGTTTTGCCATAGGACTTGATCTTAAATTCTAATCAAAGAAAAAAGAACAACATGAAAAATATACAATTGATCATATTGATGACAGCACTGCTCTTTTTTGGGGCAGCCTGTACAAAGTTTGTGGCCTATGATCCGCAAGAGGATTACCAGATCACTGCCAATGATTACCTGAAGACAGCCGATGATTTCAATAAAATGGCCATTGGCGTTTATTCACCTTTGCAATGGTTGTATGCCAACCCGGTGATTGGTGATGTCGCTTCAGACAATGCCGTATCTGGTGGCGAGAATGCAACCGATGTGGTTGGTCTTCAGCAGATTGATGACTACCAAATCAATCCCAATAATTTTTATTTTTCTGAAGCATGGAAATCCTGTTATGAAGGAATCAACAGGGCCAACTATCTTCATGAAAACAAGACCAAACTGGATTTTGCAGGGAAAGATGCATTGTTTGGAGAGGTTTATTTTCTGAGGGCTTATTATTATTTTGAATTGGTCAGGATGTTTGGCGATGTTCCCTTGTTCGTTGAAAAGAGATTGACCGCTTCGGATTCAAGGAAGTTTGCAAGGGCGCCCAAGGCAGACGTGTACAAGCAGATTGAACTTGATTTGAACAATGCCATCAAGGTTCTGCCTGCAGTCAATACGCAAAAAGGCAGGGTGACAAGGTACGCTGCGCAGGCCTTGCTGGGCAAGGTCTTGTTGTATCAGAACAAGTTTGACGCCGCTGCTGCAATGCTGGAGAATGTTGTCAATGGGCCATTCCAGCTGGTAACCAACTTTGGTGATATATTCTTGCAATCCGGCGAGAACGGAGCAGAGTCAGTATTTGAAATCCAGTACTCCAACATCAGTCCTTTTTACGATTGGTCCAATCCAGGAAGGGGTCAGGGAAATCTCGCAGTTCAAATGTGTGGCGTTCGCAACCTGGCAGGAACCAGTCCTTATGGTCAGGGATGGAGCATCAATCTTCCTACCAAAGAATTGGCGAATGCATATGCTGCAGGCGATAGAAGAAAGGCCGTAACCATTCTTGATATTGAAGCGTATAAAACAGCCAATCCTGCATTCAACATCAGTTACTTGGTTGCACCGTATAAAAATACTGGCCTTTACAACCAGAAATATCATCCAAGAAAAGGAGAAACTTCAGGTCAGGTTGAATTGAATTATCTCAACAATTACAGGACAATCAGGTATGCTGATGTATTGCTCATGGCTGCAGAAGCCAACAACAGGGCGACTACACCCAATGATACCAAGGCCCAGGGTTATTTGAACAGGGTACGGGAACGTGCATTTGGTAACAAGTTGCAAAACATCACATCAACTGGCGCAACATTGAGACAGGCCATTTGGGATGAGCGAAGGTTGGAGCTTGCCATGGAAGGGGATAGGTTTTTTGACCTTGTGAGGACTGGTCTTGCGGCAACCAAGATCACGGGGTTCAAGGCCAATAAGAATGAAGTCTTCCCCATTCCTCAACAGGAAGTTGACATCTCAGGCCTGACACAAAATGCAGGGTACTGATCTCCTTATCAATAAAAATCATTCAAATGAAAAAGAATACAATATTAATCACATCACTGTTGCTGGCCCTCCTTTTCACAGGATGTACCAAGCTGCAATATGATGATGTATCCTTTGTTGAAACTGCAGTTGCTCCAGCAAAGCTTTCAGCAATGTTCAACATTACCCAAGACAATACAGGCCTGGTAACCATCTATCCCAACGGAGAAGGTGTTGCCTACTACAATGTTTATTTCGGAGATGGAACAGCGGCACCTGTAAAGGTGATGGCTGGTGAAAGTGTTCAACGCAAATATGCCGAAGGAAATTATGATGTGCGGGTTGTTGGTGTTGGTATCACGGGTAAAACAACTGAAGCCATTCAAAAGTTGACGGTGTCGTTCAGAGCCCCAGAAAATATGGAAGTGACAACTGCTGTTGATGCTTCAAGTGCTTTCATGATCAATGTTACCGCCAAAGCACTTTATGAAACCTTGTTCAGGATTACTTGGGGTGATGTGCCCAACGAAGTGCCTTCATCATTCCTGGAAGGTCAAACGGTTAAACATACTTACGCAAAGTCTGGAGATTATACCATCACCGTTGTTGCATTGAGTGGTGGTGTTGCTACCACGACCATTACAAAGAAAATCACCATCAAGGTGCCTATTGTTTTGCCACTTGATTTTGAAACAGTAGGACAGACATATGGTTTTGTAAATTTTGGTGGTGGAGATGCAACTGTGATTGCCAATCCTAAGCCAGGAACCATCAACACATCTGCCAAGGTGGGTAGAATGATAAAGAACGCACCCGAAGTTTGGGGCGGTTCCTTGATTGGCCTCAGCAGCCCCATTGATTTTTCTGTGAACAAGATCATGAGACTGAAAGTCTACTCTCCGAGGGTTGGTGCAAAAGTGTTGTTGAAAGTTGAAAATGCTGCGAACAATGGTATCTTTTTTGAGAAAGAAGTAGCAACAACCGTTGCCAACCAGTGGCAAGACCTGACCTTTGATTTCAGGACGATCAACACGTCAAATGCCTACAACAATGTGGTACTAATCTTTGACCTGGGTACTCCTGGAAACGGATCAGCCAATTTCACTTTCTATTTCGATGACCTCAGGCAAACCAATACCATCGAAGAATTAGCATTGCCCATGAGCTTTGAGTCTACAGCGTTGAATTATGATTTTGTAAACTTTGGTGGTGCAGGTGCTTCCGTGGTAAACAACCCGAACGCAACTGGTATCAACACAAGTTCCAAGGTTGGTAAAATGGTGAAGGGTGCTCCCGAAGTATGGGCAGGAAGCTTTATCAGTCTTGCCAACCCCATTGATTTCTCCACAAGGAAATTCATGAAGGTGAAGGTTCATTCTCCAAGGGTTGGTGCAAAACTCCTCCTCAAAGTTGAGAATCAAACCAATGGTGGTGTCTTTTTTGAAAAAGAGGTTGCGACAACAGTTGCCAATGCCTGGGAAGAGCTCACCTTCGATTTCACTGCCATCAATACGGCCAACAGTTACCAGAAAGTGGTCCTCATTTTTGACCTTGGTACAGCTGGTGATGGGTCAGCCAACTACACCTACTATTTTGATGATATTTCCCAAAGCCTGAAGGCTGATGAATTGGGTATCCCATTGAATTTTGAGTCTTCTTCACTGACCTATGGATTTTTTAATTTTGATGGGGGCAATGCATCAGTAGTGGCTAATCCAAGTAAAACCGGCATCAATACCAGCAACAAAGTGGGTAAGATGGTTAAAGGTCCGGGTGGACAACCTTGGGGTGGTAGTTTTATTGAACTCGCTTCACCCATTGATTTTTCTGCTGGAAAAACCGTGAAGGTGAAAGTGTTTTCTCCAAGGGTGGGAGCAAAGCTCCTGTTCAAAGTGGAGAACCTTGCCAATGGCGGAATCAATTTTGAGAAAGAGGTTACCACCACAAAATCAGGACAGTGGGAAGAGCTCAGCTTTGACTACAGTGCCATCAATACATCCAATACATACCAACGCGTGGTATTGATATTTGATCTTGGAACTGCAGGTGATGGCTCTGCCAACTTTACCTATTACTTTGATGATATTACAGTAAACTAATCTCCCAAAAAGAATTATATGAAACAGATATTCTTTAAAAACGGACTCTTGGCATTGGCCTGTGCAATTGCACTGGTGGCTTGCCAGAAAACAGAATATGCATTTGGCGATCTTTCCAGCCCGGCTGATCTGACATTGACTGCAACTGTTGCAGGAGTAGATGCGGCCAATCCAGGCGGAAATGGTTCAGGAGCTGTGGCCATTACTACCACTGCGAGCAAGGTCATTACCTATAAAATAGATTTTGGTGATGGAAAAGTTTTGATGGTTCCTTCTGGTACCATCAATTACAAATACACCACTCCTGGTGTGAATGATTATACGATCACGGTAAGTGCTGTAGGAGCAGGTGGGGCAGTGTCGAATATCAGCAAGAAGGTGAAAGTATTTGTTGCGTTTGAAATTCCTGCAGACATCTTGCAGAACCTCACTGGCGGTGCATCCAAAAAATGGATGTGTGACAAAGATGCTGACGGACATTTTGGTGTGGGACCCAATGATGGATTTTCCCCGATTTATTATGCCGCAGGAGCCAATTCCAGGGCTGCAGACGGGTTTTATGATGATGAAATCACTTTTGCCAAAGATGCCAACAACCAAATTACCATGGATGTTGACAACAAGGGAAATACCTTTGTTCTGGCTGCAGCGGTTGGTTATTATGGACTCACTGGGGCTGAAGGACAATATCCTATTGCTACTAAAGGGGTGAAGAAACTTTCCTTCATGAATGCAACTTCTGCAAGTACAGCTGCGGTTTCTACCAGGATAGAATTCTCCGTTCCAGGAAATGGTCTTGTTTGTATTGGAATGGGAAGTACAAATTATGAGATACTTTCGCTTACACCAACAACAATGAATCTCCGTACAATCGGAAAAGATGGATTGGCCTGGTATCAAAAACTTAAAGTAAAACCATAGATGATGAAGTATTTATTGGTGAATTTTGCGGCGATTATTTCATTGAATGTTTTTGCTGCCTGCAAGAAGGCTGAGGCGCCAAAGAATCCTGCTCCTTCCAATATCGTGATCAATGCTATCGTAAGTTCAGATGGCTCTGGAAATGTTGATTTCACCGTTACCGCTACCAATGCCGTTACTTATTCATTTGAGTTTGGAAATGGTGAAATACAGGATGTGCCGACTGGTGCAGTGACCTACAAATATGCTACGGTAGGAACCATCGATTATACCGTTACTGTTACTGCAAAAAACAGTGCAGGGCTTTCCGCTTCAGCAAAGAAAAACATTTCCGTTACGGTAAAGCCATCGATTTCAAGCCTTGTCTGGTCTGATGAGTTTGATAAAAATGGTGCACCAGATCCTACAAAGTGGATTTATGATATAGGAACAGGCTCAAGCGGCTGGGGCAACAATGAACTGCAGTATTATACCAACAGGTTAGAAAATGCAGTGGTAGAAAATGGACTTTTGAAGATCAAGGCAATCAAAGAGAACTACAGCGGAAGCGCATACACATCTGCGCGGCTGTTGACCCGCGGTAAGTATGAATTCAAATATGGTACCGTAGAAATCAGGGCCAAGGTTCCTGCCGCTGTTGGTACATGGCCTGCCGTGTGGATGCTGGGTTTTGATTTCCCAACCGTTGGTTGGCCTGCCTGTGGTGAAACGGATATCCTGGAACACAGAGGCTCAGAGCTCAATACAATTGTTGCAGCACTGCATTATCCTGGCAGGTCTGGCGGGAATCCTGTCAAAGGTCAAACCGTTATCCAAAATGCTGCTACCGAGTTTCATGTGTACAAGTTTGACTGGACAAGTACTTCCATGCAATTTTTTGTAGACGGCAAATTGTTTCACACCGTTGCCAACAACGCCTCTATTCCCTATAACAAGAATTTCTTTTTCCTTGTGAATTTGGCCATGGGCGGTGGATTTGGCGGACCTGTTGATCCGGCTTTCACCAATGCAACTTTTGAAGTGGATTATATCCGCGTGTACAAATAGCTTTTTTTATTCTACTGTACTTCGTAGAAATACAGAACCCTTGGATAATCAATTTCCAAGGGTTTTTTTGTTGTAAAATCAGTATCTTAATTGATCGTTTACCAAGCCATGCACTATAAAATGATCTCCATGATGAACCATAGAAAAATGTTTTTTCTAGCAATGCTTTTTTGCGTTGTTGTGAACGCCAGCGCCCAATCCATCCCTGAATGGAAAATGATTCATCCGGGAGTTTGGAAAGCAGTCATTGGGAAAGCAGATGCCATGACCTTGCTGTCGGTTGCAGATGCCCGTCCGAATCTGCAGGCAATGTCAAAATTGCCCAGCAAAAGTTTTCCATTACCCAAAGGGGAGATCAGCATGACTGTGGTTGATCACAAAACCTATCTGCGTTTTCCTTTAGAAAAAGGAGAACAGCTCTATGGCTTCGGACTCAATTTTAAAAATGTCAATCAACGTGGAAAAATTTTCAATCTTCATGTTGATCATTACGATGGGCAAGACAATGGTCGAACACATGCGCCAGTGCCTTTCTATGTTTCCTCCAACGGATATGGTGTGTTGATCGATGCTGCCCGGTACATCACTGTTTATGCTGGCTCAGGGGTACGAACTGATGCTAAGAATCCTCCAGAATTGATGGACAGGAATACCAACAAAAAATGGAGTGCCCATCCTTATTCAGATGCAGTAGAAATCTTGGTTCCTGCAGATGGAGCAAGCATCTATGTATTTGAAGGCCCAACGCCTATGCAGGTTGTGCAGCGGTATAACCTCATGAATGGTGGTGGATACCTTCCGCCCAAATGGGGCCTTGGTTTTACGCAACGTGTACCGACATTGTATTCGCAATCAGATATTTTAAAGGAAGTGCAGCAGTTCAAGGAGCATGCCTTCCCCCTTGATTTTATTGGCGTTGAACCCGGATGGCAAAGCATGGCCTATCCCTGTACTTTTGAGTGGGACAAGACAAGGTTTCCTGCTCCACAGGCATTTATTGATTCGCTATCGCGTCAGGGAATTCGTGCCAATCTTTGGCTCAATCCATATGTTTCTCCTGTGGGGACACTCTATCCGAAACTTAAACCATTGTCCGGTTCTCATACCGTATGGAATGGAATTGTACCAGACATAACAATCCCCAAAACCCAGCAAATCCTAAAGGAGCATTTTTTCAAGCTGCACCTGCAGCTGGGCGTAAGTGGATATAAAATGGATGAGACCGATGGATACGACAGTTGGCTTTGGCCCGATGTTGCTACTTTCCCTTCAGGTTTTTCTGCCGAACAAATGCGCCAGGTATACGGATTGAAAATGCAGCAAATGACCGCAGGATGGTTCAGAGAAATGAACAAGCGAACCTATGGATTAACAAGGGCTTCCAATGCAGGGGCAAGCGGAATGCCTTATGTCATTTACAATGATTATTACGACCACAAGGATTTTATCACGGCTCTTGTGAACAGCAGTTTTGCGGGCGTTTTGTGGACGCCAGAGGTGAGGGCTTCGAAGACGGCGGAGGAGTGGGTGAGGAGAATTCAATCTGTCTGTTTTTCTCCGATGGCCATGTTGAATGCATGGGCTGATGGCACCAAGCCTTGGTCTTTTCCGGAGGTAGAGAAAGCTGTTCAGGATGTTGCTCAATTGAGGATGCAATTGCTGCCCTATATCTACAATTGTTTTGCACAATATCATTTTGAGGGCAAGCCCCCATTCCGCGCCATGCAATTGGTTGATGGATTTAGGTTCTCCACCAAGGATCAATACATGATGGGTGATCATATCTTGGTGGCACCTATGTTTGCAGGTGAAAAGACCAGAACAGTTTATTTTCCTGAAGGAAAATGGTATGATTTTTATACCGGAGATTTTGTTGGAGAAAACCAATCATTGGTCATCACTGCATCTCTGGAAAAAATCCCGTTGTTTGTTCGTGAGGGAGGAATCATACCCATGGTACCTCCCCATTTTCATGCCCCTGCTCCCGGTGAAAAGCTGGCTTTGGAAATCAGGCATTATGGGAAGATGCCCGCCAGTGCTGAGCTGTATGATGATGATGGCGTTTCTTTTGACTATGAAAAAGGGATGAATTCCAAAACGAAGTTGGTTGTCAGTAAGAATGAAAAAGGTGAGCTGAAAGGGAACCTGATCAGGAGTTCAACGGAAAAGGTTTTCTCTTACAAGGATGAAGTGGTTTGGAAATTCATGACAAAGCAATAAGTTTTATTTAGGCTTCATCTGAGTCGTCCATCCAATCCTCAGATTCAGCATCTGCTATGCCTGATTTTTTTGACTTTTTTGAGACCGCTTTGCCTGCGATGACAATCACAATTTCACCCCTTACACCTTTCGCTTCGAAATGGTCATGCACTTCTTTGATGGTGCCCCTAAAGTTTTCTTCAAATTTTTTAC
The DNA here is from genome assembly GCA_943327275.2 of Chitinophaga pinensis. Lineage (GTDB taxonomy): Bacteria > Bacteroidota > Bacteroidia > Chitinophagales > Chitinophagaceae > Pollutibacter. Next base: position 295 of record CALPWM020000044.1, on the reverse strand, counting down.
TGAGTTCTCTTGAAACGGAGCATTGGCGGTCTTTTCCAAAATATTCTCCCAATTGCTTCAGTGTTTTGACAAGCCTGACCGGAGATTCATAGAGGACAATGGTTCTTGTTTCATTGGCCAATGCGGTAAGCAGGGTATGGCGTCCTTTTTTGAGCGGCAGAAAGCCTTCAAAACAAAAACTATCTGTGGGTAGTCCGCTGTTGATAAGGGCAGGTACAAAAGCTGTAGCACCAGGAAGGCATTCAACCTTTATTTTGTTTTGTATGCATTCCCTTACAATATAAAAGGCAGGGTC
>CALPWM020000043.1 GCA_943327275.2 Chitinophaga pinensis | reverse complement strand
TTCTGCGCAGGTGGATCTGTTGTATTGACTTCATCATCTGCTACAGGAAATCAGTGGTACAAAGGTGGTGTTGCGATCAGCGGTGAAATGAATCAAACTTATACTGCAACAACTGCAGGAACCTATACAGTTGTTACAACTGCATTGACTTGTTCAAGTGCTGCAAGTTCAGGAACGACGGTTGTTGTTAACTCTATTCCAGCTACACCAACAATTGGTGCAGGAGGTCCAACAACTTTCTGTGCTGGTGGATCTGTGGTATTGACTTCATCATCTGCCACCGGAAATCAGTGGTACAAGGAGGGTACTGCAATCAGCGGAGCAACGAACCAAACCTATAGTGCAAATGCTTCAGGCACTTATACTGTAATTGTTACAGCTTCAGGTTGTTCAAGCGCAGCAAGTTCAGGAACGACGCTTGTTGTTAACTCTATCCCAGCTACACCAACGATTTCTGCCGGTGGTCCAACGACATTCTGTGCAGGTGGATCTGTTGTATTGACTTCATCATCTGCTACTGGTAACCAGTGGTACAAGGATGGTGCAGCGATCAGCGGTGCAACCAGCCAAACATATACTGCTGCAACAACTGGAGCATATACAGTGGTAATCACAAGTGCTGAAGGTTGTTCAAGCGCTGCAAGTGCAGGAACGACAGTTGTTGTTAACCCGATTCCAACTACACCAACAATTGGTGCTGGTGGTCCGACAACATTCTGCGCAGGCGGATCTGTTGTGTTGACTTCATCTTCTGCTACTGGCAACCAGTGGTACAAGGATGGGTCTGCAATTAGCGGAGCAACGAACCAAACCTACAGTGCAAATGCTTCAGGCGCTTATACTGTAATTGTTACAGCTTCAGGTTGTTCAAGTGCAGCGAGTGCAGGAACAACGGTGGTTGTTAACGCAATCCCTTCAGCTGCTGCAGCCATTACAGGAAAATTGAGGGTGATCGCAAGGTCTTCTCAAATCTACACAGCCACTGCAGTTAGCGGTGCTATAAGCTATACATGGACTACACCAGCAGGTTGGGTAGGAACATCTACTACCAACAGCATTACACTTACCGCTGGTGTAACAGGCGGAACCCTTTCTGTAGTGGCCAATGCAAATGGTTGTACAAGCCCTGCAACCACTATCACATTGGTTATCGTTCCTGACTTTGATGGTGATGGATTGGCAGACGAAGATGATCTGGATGATGATAACGATGGAATTCTTGACACTGTTGAGAATGCAGCTTGTTCTCCTGCTGCTGAAACATGTGATACAGACGGAGACGGTACACCAAATAAGTTTGATCTTGACAGTGATGCAGATGGTATCAGCGATGTTTATGAAGCGAATGGTACAGATCTGGACAATAATGGCAAGGCAGATGGTGCAGTTGATGCCAACGGCGTTCCTGCATCTGCCAAGGGTGGATTGACTCCTCCTGATACCGATAAAGATGGAAAAACAGATCCTTATGATGTGGACAGTGATGGTGATGGAATTCCTGATAAGGAAGAGGGCATAAAGGATACTGATGGCGATGGAATACCTGATTTCCGTGATGTGGACAGTGATAGTGATGGAATTCCTGATGACAAAGAATATGGTCCAACACCAGGTAAGCCTATTGACACCGATGGTGATGGTATACCTGATTACCTGGATATTGACAGCGATAACGACGGCATAACTGACAGATCAGAGAATGGTGCAGGACCTGCAATCATTGATACTGATGGTGATAAGATTCCTGATTACCTTGATCTGGATAGTGATGGTGATGGTTTGACTGATGTTTTGGAAGCTGATGGCACTGATGCTGACAGGGATGGTCGTGCGGATGGTACGGCAGACAGCAAAGGTGTTCCTTCATCTGCAAAGGGCGGATTGACTGCTCCTGATACTGATGGTGATGGCAAGCGTGATTTTCAGGATGTTGACAGTGATGCGGATGGTATTCCTGACAACACCGAAGGCCAGGGCACTTATGTGAAACCTGCAGGTAAGGATACTGACAAAGACGGTATTGACGATGCGTATGACAAGGACAATGGAGGAACGCCAATAGTTCCTGCTGATACAGACAAAGATGGTAAACCTGACTTCCGTGAATTGGATTCAGACAATGATGGCATTCCTGATGCAGATGAGGCAGGACCTGATCCTACCAAACCTGTTGATAGTGATGGCGATGGCATACCTGATTACCGTGAGCTCGACAGCACCAATGATGGTATTCCTGATAATGAAACACTCTTGATCTTCAAGACTGCCTCCAAGCCTGTATTGGCAACTGATGGTAGCTTCACTTATACCTATACTATTGTGGTAAGAAATGCACGCAAGGAACCATTGAACAGCTTGCAGGTGAGAGAGGATCTTACCAAGACATTTGTTTCACCAGTGACGTTCAGTGTGCAATCTGTGAAGGTAAGCAGTGGACTTAATGCGGCTGCAGGTTTTGATGGTCGTAGCCAGATCAATTTGCTTGGCTCAGGAATTACCCTTGCAGGATTGGGTAAGGAAACCATTGAGATTACTGTGAAGGTGCTTCCAAATGGCTATTCCGGAAATGTAAACAATACTGCTGAAGGTAGTGCTGTTGCAAAGTGGTTCAATGTCACAAGACAATCCATCGATACGACTGTTTCAAATGGTCGCAAGCATGGTGCTGGTCTGCCTACATTGACCGTTCTGCCAATGGTTGACATCAAAATATCTGATGTAATTACGCCGAACAATGACGGCTTCAATGACAAATGGATCATCCTGCGCCCTTCAAATGTTAAAGTGGGTGTAACTATTTTTAACCGATGGGGTCAAGTGGTCTACAAGACTGCGGATTACAAAAATGATTGGTTTGGTACTGGAACCAATGGTGTACTGGGTAATCAGTTGCCACAGGGTACTTATTATTACCTGGTTGAACTTACCGGTGGTGTATTCACCAACAAGGAGGTAAGAAAAGGTTATCTCACCATCAAGCGTGATTATTAATAACCGGTAGTAAAAAGGATCCTACAACAAAAAAACAATTATGAAAAAGATAACGATAATCACAGCAATCTTTGGGATACTCATCATGGGTGATGCCGCTGCGCAGCAAACCCCTATGTTTTCCCAATACATGTTCAACATGATGAACATCAATCCTGCATACACGGGTAGCAGGGAAGTGCCCAACCTCACCATGCTTTTGAGAAGCCAGTGGTCTGGTTTTCCTGGGGCACCAACAAGCGGATCAGTGACCTATGATAGCAGGGTTGAAGGCCGTAACCACAGCTGGGGTGGACAGATGTATTACGACAAAGTGGGCATTGAAAAGACCACAGGTTTTCAAGGGTTTTATTCCTATAGTGCTCCTTTCGAGAGGGCAACACTTTCCCTGGGTTTGAACTTTGGGATGTTGAATTATAACATCAATTATAACAAGACCAATCCTTATGATGTAGGTGATCCTTCTTTGCAAACTGTTATCAACAAGTTTCTGCCTACTGCAGGTTTGGGTGCGTTGCTTTCAGGCGATCGTTGGTATGTTGGGCTTTCTGCACCAGCATTGATGAAGACCAAGGTAAGTAGTGATGGTCAGGCGCTCATCCAACAGGCAGGTGCAGAGGGCCATTATTTTCTTTCAGCAGGCTATGTGATTCCTTTTTCCGAATCAGTTGTCATCAAGCCCTCCACATTGCTGAAAGCCAGCGCTGGAGCCCCTCTCCAGGCCGATCTTAACATGAACATATGGGTGAATGATATCATCGGCTTTGGTGGAAGCTATCGTACAAGTGACGCGGTTGTCGGTATGATTGAGTTGAAGCTGAACCCCATGTTCAGGCTTGGCTATGCCTACGACCACAACATCTCCGACCTTGTCAATTACAACAGCGGAACCCATGAGTTCATGCTGCGTTACGAGCTTGGCGGAAAGCAAGGAAAAAAGATCGTTTCACCCAGATATTTCTAAACCATGATCTCATATAAAAAGTCTTTATCTATCGTTTTCTTTTTGTTATCAGTTTCAATGCTGCAAGCACAAGACATTGTAACATCGCTGTTGTTGAAGGGGGACAAGTCTTACAATGAAATGCAATACTCCAATGCACTGGCATATTATCGCCAAGCTTATGTCAGGGCTTCAAAATCAGCAACACTGTCTTCAAAAAAAGAGGATGTAGCTGCGAAAGTTGCAGATTGTTATTGGTTGACACGCAACTATGACAGTGCTTATGTATGGTATTCCAGGATTTCCTCAGCCCCTGATGCCATCCAATATAGAAAAGCGGAATTGAGTGCAATACTGGGTAAGTATGCTGAAGCTGCTTCATTTCTTAAGTCTGTGTCTGGATTTTCAGAAAGGGCCACTGGCTTTCTGTCTACTGCTGCCATGAAGAAAGACTCTGCTGATTGGTCTGTAAAGTATCTTGATGGTATCAATACAGAATATTTTCGTGAGTTTTCGCCTGTCCTTGTCGACAGCGCTATCATCTGGACAACCAACCAGCCAAAAAAATTCAGCAAGAATGGTGTAATGGCCTGGGACAACATGGGGTTTAACCGCATGCTTCAGGTTGCGAATGCTGAAAGTCTTTCTGCACTGGATTTGTCTTCCGCAAGAAAGCTCTATGATCCTAAAAAATTGGATGCCAAGCAACCCGAACTGTTGGCAACACACTATGCACTTTCTGATTTTGATCTGTTGAGCACAGTAAAAATTCCCAATGACCTGCTCCGCAAAATGAAGTCCATTGTTGCGATTGCTACTCCAGTGGTACTTTCCGAAAAATTCTCTTATAACATTGCCCATGCAACCTATAACAGCACTGCAGGCCAATTGTATTTCAGCGCAAACCGTCAGGAAAAATTGAAGAACAAGGTCAGAACTGTTGGTATTGTTGCAGCAAACAGAAATGGCGCAACGCTCTCTGGGGCCAAATTTATTTTTGCTGATGGCAAGGATTATTCTGTAATGCACCCTGCTGTTCATGCCAATGGTACAACACTGGTCTTCAGTTCAAACATGTCTGATGGTAAAGGAGGATATGATTTATACATCGCAGAAAAAACTTCCGATAGTACCTGGAGCAATCCGGTTGCCTTGACTGGTGTAAATTCAAAGGGAAATGAATTGTTTCCCTCATTCAGCCCCAATGGCAGCCTTTATTTCAGTACTGATGGTCATCCAGGATTGGGTGGATTGGATATTTATATGGCCAGCTTGAAAGGCAATAATACATTCAATGTGCAGCATCTCTCTGCTCCTGTCAACTCATCATATGATGACTTTGGCTTTACTGTGGCGGCGGATTTGAAAACAGGATATTTTACATCGGACAGGCTTGGTTCTGATGATATCTACAAATTCGGATATGAGAAGATAATAGTAAAGGTTAGCGGAACAGTGATCAGCGAAGAGACCAATGCTGGTAAAGCCAACGTGAAAGTGATTCTATATGAGAAAGCTGACAATGGAAGTTTCATCGCGATTGATTCTGTTGTAACTGATGGGAAAGGAAAATATACCTTCAATGCAAGACCCAACAGGGATTATCGCGTAACGGCAATCGATCCAAGTGGTGAACCAACAGTCAATTTCAACACCAACAACAATTTCACCAGCAAATCTCCTGTTGATCTTTTGTTGAAAGACAAGAAGCCTGTAGTTGTTGCTCCACCACCGCCGCCACCACCACCTGCTCCGGAAGTATTTAAATACATCATTTATTTTGATTTTGATCAGCATGTGATTACTTCGGAGAGCGCCCAGATCTTGGAAGAAGTAAAGGCAAAAATGAATGAAAATGGCGATTACAAATGTTCTTTGTATGGCCACACGGATTTAGAAGGTGGAGAAGGGTACAATACCGTGCTTTCATCTCTGCGTTCAAAAACAGCAAGAAGTTTCCTCAAAAAATTGGGTATCGATCCCAAGCGCGTGACGATTGAATTCTTCGGTGAAACGAGGCCTGTGATCCAGACCCGTAGTATCAAAGAGGCCAAAAAGAACAGAAGGGTTGAGATTGAGGTAACGAAATAGAAAGCACCTTTCTTCAGAATATTTTACGATCGCGCGCCCAAAGGGCGCGCGATCGTTTTTATACCCTGCATCATATTTCATCAAATAAATTTATATTACAGCAATAAATAGCATGAATAAATGAAACCACTTGCTTCCATATTGGCCCTCCTGGCAATCTTGTTTATTGCTTTGAATGGCTGTGAAAAAAAATCCGATACAAAGGCAACTGAAAAACTTTCTTTTGACATCATCGAGGATCAGGTATTTGCAACATCTTGTGCTACCGCTGGTTGTCATTCATCCACTTCGGATGCGAGTTTTGCCCAACATGGTCTTGTGCTCTCCAAAGGGAATGCATTTTCCAACCTCGTAGGTAAAATGGCGAAAAATCAAGCTGCTGCTGCACTTAAGCTGCAATTGGTCAAGCCCTTTGATGCAGACAACAGTTTTCTTTTCCATAAGATATCATGCCAATCCACGCACCACAGTGCCACAGCCAATTTCGGAAGCCAGATGCCATTGGGAGGAAACTATCTGACCCAGGGCCAGGTGGAATTTATCAAGAGATGGATCAACGCAGGAGCAACGGCAACTGAAACAGGCATCAATCTCTCTGTTTTGAAAGACAGTTCAGCCTGTCAACAAGACATCACACCCCTTGCTGCTCCTGCTGCCGGGAAAGGGTTTCAAATGAAGATTGATCTTTTTGATGTTCCGAAGAATTTTGAACGGGAAGTTTTCTTTCGTGCAAATACCCCCAATGCAGAACCAGTCTATGTTAACCGCATACAAATGAAGGGCAGATCAAACAGCCATCATTTTGTTGTGTATGGCTTTCGCAATTCAACTGTTCTTCCCCAGCCCAATGTGCTGCGCGATATCCGCAACCTGGATGGATCGCTCAATTTGAAGACTGCAGGAGAAATGCAAAACCATATTTTCTTTGGTGGAGGTACCGATGTCAATTCAGATATAACCCTGCCGCCGGGTGTTGCCCTCAAAGTAGATCCCATGACTCCATTGGATCTCAATGCCCATTATTTCAACAAGACAAATTTGCTGTTGAAGGGCGAAAATTATGTCAATTTTCATACCATACCTGTTTCCAACGTTCAGTTTGTTGCAAAGACGCTCGATTTGAACAATCTTGACATCTCTATTCCTGCTGGGCAACGAAGGACATTTTCCAAGACCTTTACATTTAATGCTGTAACAAGGGTGGTCATGTTGACATCTCATTTTCACCGTTTTGGTGAAAAATTCGATATCAAAATTGCTGGCGGACCACGCAATGGAGAGCTCGTTTATACCAATACTGATTGGCTCCATCCTTTTGTAAAATCTTTCGCAACACCCATTGTGCTGCAGCCTGGAGAAGGACTGACCTCTGAGGTTACCTATTTCAATAACTCTACAAAAGCCGTTGCCTTTGGTTTGACAAGTGAAGATGAGATGAATATTATTTTCGGTTACTATTATTGATCACTGCTATATCTATAAATTCAATTCCCATGCGATTACAAAAACTGCTTTGCGCCGTTGCTGTTATTTTCTCTTCTGTCTTTGTTGTTGCTCAGCCAACTGTACAACCCGTCAACATCGTCATCACGCCTGATCATGACAACTGGGAATACAAGATGGGTGAGCCTTCCGCTTTTACCATTCAGGTGTTGAAGTTTGGTGTACCTCAAAAAAATGTCATGGTCCATTATCAAATTGGGCCTGAAAGAATGAAGCCTGTAAAGGATGATTCGGTTTTGCTGAAAGATGGTAAGTTTACTACAGCTGGCATTGCCATGAAAGAGCCTGGATTCCTGCGTTGTGTTGCCACAGTGGTAGTTGATGGTAAACAATACCGCAACCTCACCACTACGGGATATGAAATCAGCAAGATTCAACCGGTGGTCAGCAAGCCCGCCGATTTTAATGCATTTTGGAAAAGCGCCAATGATGAACTTGCAAAGCTTCCGCTAGATACCAAAATGACATTGCTCCCTGAACGTTCATCAGCAAAAACAAATGTCTACCATGTGAACTGCCAGGGCTACGGCGGATCCAGGATCTATGGTATTCTTTGTATCCCTAAAGCGACAGGAAGAAAATACCCTGCTGTATTGCAGGTACCAGGGGCAGGCGTTCGTGCCTACGGCCCTGATTTGGAGTTGGCTGATCAGGGAGTGATTGTATTGACCATTGGTATCCATGGCATCTCTGTTATTCTCGACCCTTCAGTGTATGCCGACCTGGTTGTGGGTGGATTGAAAAGCTATTTTACTTCTAACATGGATGACCGCGACAAGTATTATTATAAAAGGGTTTATGCCAATACCATACGCTCCAACGACCTTATTTTCAGCTTGCCTGAATTTGATGGTCGATCACTTGCTGTGAGTGGTGGAAGCCAAGGTGGTGCCTTGAGCATCATTACTGCTTCATTGGACAAACGTGTGAAATACCTGGCTGCCATGTATCCTGCCCTTTGTGATCTGATAGGTTATGCTGCCAACAGGGCCGGTGGATGGCCACACATGTTAAGCCCCAACAATGTTGCCAACACTAGCAATCCTAAAGTTATCAATACCCTGGCTTATTACGATGTGGTGAATTTTGCAAAGGCCGTCAACATTGAAGGTTATTATACATGGGGTTTCAACGATGAGACCTGCCCGCCCACTTCATTTTATGCGGCTTATAATTCCATCAACGCACCCAAGCAGGCATCCATTTTTCATGATACGGGCCATTGGACTTATGCTGAGCAACGCAGCAGGTATACCAGTTGGTTGTTGTCCAAGCTTAAGCAATAATTATTTGGTTTCAGGCCAATCGGTTTCAATGCCCTGGGCCCTGATGAAAGATTGGAATGCAGACAAGTAACGTGGATTGTTCCTTACCGCTCTTGTTTGTATTCCATTTTTTTGTGCATAGGCAACCAAACAACCTGCGGCTTCACCGATGCTCCATTCTACTGGATGCAGGCGGTAACAACCGTTGGTGATATGCGTTGTGCCTATATTTTTATTGGCAGGGATGATGTTCTCCATTCTGATGGGAAGCAAGGCCCCCAAGGGAATCTGAAAGGGCACAGAAGGAAAATCGATATAGTTGTTTCCATTAGAACTTGGATGCAGGTCTATATGATAATAGCCTATGCCAACACTGTCTTCAAACCGCGCAGACCCGCGGTTGTTTTTGGGCAGGGATGATTGTGCTGATTGGTCCTTTCCAACATGCTCCTCACGGATGGTAAATTCGGCTTTAATTCTTCTTGATTCACGGATGTATGGATACTGTGCCAGACCATCTGCTGTGCCCATCACATCAGCTCTCAAACGCAGTCCTGGCCAGCCTTTTCCGCCATCAGGCCTTGGTGCCTCTGTCTGCAACCAGTAGAGCAGTGAAAGGCTGAGTTGTTTGGCGCGGTCAACATGTTTGTTGAATTCTTTTTCGCTGACATCTGCTATATTTCCCAGCATATAATCATTCTGGGGCCAGTTGACAATGGTGATATCACTCTTGTACACACCGGGCAGAAAATTATTTTTGTTGATGATTTTTCTATAGTTCCAGAGGTTCAGTTTGTCTCCAGTGGGAATCCCTTCAGGATGAAATCCAAGTGCTTTGGGTTGAAGTGTAGTAGGGCTGGAATACTCAAGGCTGAGCAATTTTCCAGACCAGGCAGGTGAAAGTGCCGGCACATGTTCTTTCCAAAAATCATATTCCTTTGGTTTTTCAATCACATGGTTTTCTCCCTCAACATAGTCCATGGCAAAACACATGGTGAAGGACTGGTTGTTTGTTGGGTCAGCTTTTTCTGGTGCATGCAGTTCGCCTGTTTCAGCTTTTGATTCAGTGCCCGTAACATACTCGGTTCCGGTGAGGGGTAGCAAATCGCCAAGTTCGGTGGCGTCTATAAAATGTTTTGCAACAAGGGTTGTTGATTTTCCTGTTTTCAAATCCTTGACCAGGAGCGAAGTAACGGTATTGCTTGATACCACTGCCTTCTGGGCTTTGTGTTGCAGCAACAGGGTAAGTTGTCCGGTGCTCAGGTACTGTGTCAGCATTTCAATCATCACGGCATGTGCAACACGGGGCTCATGGCAGAGCCTGGACACTGCGCCATCTCCGGGGTTTAGGTTGGGTCTTGATTTTGCTTCTTCCGTTAATGGATAAAAACGTTTGTAGTGATCACGGACCAGATTGCGGTAATCACGATAGGTCTTGGGTGCGCCATGTGTTTCAATCCAGGGATGTTCATCCGGTGGAACTCCCTGAGAAGTTATCTGGCCGCCTACCCATTCGTTCTCTTCCGTCAGTACAACGCTCAGTCCATTTCTCAGGGCTGCCAGGGCGGCAGCTACTCCTCCTAGTCCACCACCTGCAATGACAAGATCAACAATTGGGGCTTTATCTTTGGGTATATTAGCTATAAAATCAAAAAAATTTCTGCGGTTCATGTGATGATTTGAAGAACAAGTTATTTAAAATATTTAAAAAGTCAAAATCCAACTTGTGTGATAAGCTTCCCCATGGTTCAATGCATTATCGCTTCGGATGGTTGAGGGTTTCATCATTTTATCCTTAAATTACTGCATTAAAACAACTGCAAATGGATATCTCCCAAACCACTGGAGGAAAAAGTCTTTTTGGTATTTCACTGATTGCTGCATTGGCGGGTTTTATTTTTGGTTTTGATACGGTGGTCATTTCAGGCGCCAATCTTCCCATCAAGGAGTTGTGGCATACTACTCCGCTTTTTCATGGATTTTTTATCATGTCGATGGCGCTTTGGGGAACAGTGCTGGGATCCATTTTTGGCGGCATTCCAACAGAAAAATTTGGCAGGAAAAAAGTCCTGTTCTGGATTGGCATTTTGTTCAGTGTGTCTGCGATCGGCTCAGCCTTGGCACAAGACCCCTATACTTTTTCATTTTTCAGGTTCATGGGAGGAGTTGGCATTGGCGTATCTTCTGTAGTGGCACCAACCTATATCTCCGAGATTTCAACACCTGCCACCAGAGGGAGATTGGTGGCCATGTACCAGTTCAATATTGTTTTCGGAATCCTGATTGCCTTTCTTTCCAATTATTTTCTGGAAGGTTTTGGTGGCAGCAGTGACTGGCGTTGGATGTTGGGTGTGATGGCAGTTCCGTCAATTGTTTATACACTGATGGTCATTGGCATTCCGGAGAGTCCACGCTGGTTAGAAAGCAGGAACAACCATCAGCAGGGTTCGATCCGACAGGAACTTTTTGCAGCCCGCAACAAAAGGATTATTGGACTTGCCTTCATGATTGCATTTTTCAATCAGGTATCTGGAATCAATTTCATTCTTTATTATGCGCCTGAGATTTTGGAAAGGGCCGGCCTTGCAGCAAAAGATTCACTGTTCAATTCAATCGCCATAGGCGGAACCAACCTGCTGTTCACCTTTGTTGGCCTTTACCTGATCGATCGTTTGGGAAGAAAAACATTGCTGATCATCGGTTCTCTCGGTTATATCATCAGCCTTTCCATGGTAGCTTGGGCATTTTATGCTGCAGCTTCACCAGGATTCCTGCGTTCGTTTTTGCTTGTTTTTATAGCGTCTCATGCCATTGGGCAAGGGGCAGTGATCTGGGTATTTATTGCAGAGATATTTCCCAACCAGATCAGGGCACTGGGTCAATCCTTTGGTGCAAGTGTACACTGGGTTTTTGCAGCATTGATCACCTTGATCACGCCAGTATTTTTAGATGCGGAAGACGGAATTTTCAAAGACAATCCATGGCCCATTTTTGCTTTTTTTGCAGGGATGATGGCCCTTCAACTGATTTGGGTTTTTGTCAAGGTTCCTGAAACAAAAGGGGTGTCGTTGGAAAAGTTGGAAGAGGAGCTTGTGAATTGAAGGTTCATCATTAAGTTTCAACCATGAAATATTTTTTGCTATTGCTCTCACTTTTCAGTCTGTCTGGAAAGGGAGTATCCAAGAAGGGCGACAGGCCCAATATACTTTTTCTGGCTATTGATGATCTTCGTCCTGACCTGGGTATATATGGGAATAACCTTGTGAGGACTCCGAATATTGATCGGCTCGCATCACAGGGCATGTATTTCACCCATCATTATGTTCAGGTA
>CALPWM020000042.1 GCA_943327275.2 Chitinophaga pinensis | reverse complement strand
TTTTTCTTCCGGAAGGACAATCCCATTCACCAGTATTTCTTTGTACTTCCTGGTTAAATTGAATATTCTGGCCAGTCTGGGATATTCATCATCGCGCAAGAACCAAGGATTACCATAGATCTCTGGGGCAAGAATTAAATTTCGATTAAATGCCTGAAGCACCAAATCATCTTCCCAATAATCAAGGCAAGAAGAAAGGCAAACACCGTGATCCTCAGTTAAACGCTGCAATCCAGGAACAAGCCTTCTGGAAAGTGCTCCTGCCCTGTGGTGAGGGGCCGTCTGGCTATTGGTCATGTGAACATCAATATATGTTTCTGCACCCCCAAGCAAAGAAGTAGTTGAATGTTTAATCGCCTCTGCACCAAGATTAAGGCGATGATTGAGCAGAATAAGATTGGGACTGTATTTTCTGCATTCGGTCATCATTTTGACAAATGCATCCTGCTTATCATTTCTCAGGTCTCCGCAAACAGCATCAAATTTGAACAATTCGAACCCGTAATCACGGCAAAGGGAAATCATCATTTCCTGGCGCCGTTTTTCTTCTTCCGGAGAATCTCCAAAACCATCCGGACCACCCCATATACCCAATCGGGTACCCATTTTTCCAGCCTTGTTGGCCAGACCCATTAAGCCATTGGGAAACTGCGTTTTAAATTTAGTTGAATGAATCGACCCATAGTATCCAGCGCCGTCTATTGCACCCGCATCAAATGCATAAATATCCAACACCATACCATATTCGTCGCGCAAATATTGAAAAAAATTGAGGTTACTCAAGGATTGCTTTTCAGTGGTTCCTTCATTGGTATTGTTGATCCAGGAAAAATACTGCGACCTGGAAGGTGTTGTAGCATTGGCTCCCGGAAATACATTATTGGATGACTGAGAAAATCCATTGTACACCAGGTTTAAAAGGAAAAGTATATAGACCGAGGCGCGGTTGATAAACTTAGGGTTAACCGATTTATTTAACATTGGAAATAATTTGATGGTAGTATGGTCAAGGTTTATTTTGAATATATGCTTTTTATTCATTTGATTCAACAAAATTCCAGCAAGCATGTAGGGGCATATTAACCAACCAATCCTCTTTTCTGTAATCGGATAAAGAAGTACGTATACTGATTTCCGGGTTAAACTTTTGATGATAAGTTTTAAGGCTTTTGGCTTTTAAATTTTCAGCTGCTTTAACTTCAATGGGTATAATGCGATTTTTATATTGAATTAGAAAGTCAATCTCTGCAGTGGCGTTTTCTGCAGACCAATAATAAATGGGAAGCTGATCTATGGATTTTAGCTGTTGTAAGACATATTGTTCTGTCAATGCACCTTTGAATTCTTCAAAAAGAGAATGCTCATTGATTAACGTATGTATATCAAGATTTCCCATTGCTGCCAATAGACCTACATCTAATAAAAACAATTTAAAATCTGAAAGAACAGCATAAGCAATCAATGGAAATCCGGGCTTATTACACCTGTTAATTTTATGAATTATACCTGCATTTGTAAGCCACTCAATCGCCAATTCAAATTCTCTAGCCCTTGCACCTTTTTTTAAATTAGCATAGGTAAACTTTCTATTTTCTTTGGCCAGTTGTGAAGGTAGGGATTGCCAAACCAGTCTTATCCTAGGAACAATTTCATTGGGAGCATGTTTTGAAAAATCCTGCTCATATGAAGTTAAAATATTCAATTGTTTTTCCCTGACTTTTTTAAAATCCTTTTGATTGATGAAAGTAAGCACTACTTCTGGCATCCCACCAACATAATAATACTGCTTTAATAAATCAATATATTTTGATTTAAAACCCGTTATTAAACTCCAATTCTTTTTTTGCAACAAATCCAATAACTGAGATTCATTTAGCGCCAACAAAAACTCAGAAAAATTTAAAGGATGTAAATCTAAAAAATCAACCTTGCCAACAGGGAATGATCTGTTTTTATTTGAGGCAACACCCAATAAAGAACCAGCTGCAATGATGTGATATTGATTGGCGTTTTCTTGAAAATATTTTAGAGAAGTAATGGCGGCCTCACACTCTTGGATTTCATCTAGAATAATCAAAGTTTCACCTGGAATAATATCGGCACCGGTTTCAATTTTTAAAGCCATGATCAGCTTTTCTGCTTCAAAGCCACTTTCAAAAATATGATGAAGTGATAATGCAGTTTCAAAATTCACATAGGCAATATTTTTATAGTGTGAATTACCAAATTCTTTCATCAACCACGTTTTTCCTACCTGTCTTGCACCGCGGATAATAAGTGGCTTTCTGTCATCTTTTTTTTTCCATTTAATCAGGCTTTGGAGCAATTCCCTTTGCATATCATTAATATTATGTGTACTAAATTACATTTATTCGTTTGATAAAGTGTATTCATTTTACAATAAAACAAATGAATATGAGAATGATATTTTCTAACATGCTGATATTCAACACTTTTAAATTTTACTATTTTCTGACTGGGATGTCTAAAATAAGTGCAATTATAATCTTGACAAATGTTCACCATCAAGATAGCTTTAAAACCAATAGGGAGTAAAAGGACTTCGGGATTGTTGGGATTATTTCATGATACCAAAGGGGATTAGCTTCGCTGATCCCCTTTGGGGGGGTGCTTCAGACGAGCTCAAAACCCATGCGACTAAAGAGACTTCGGGATTGTTGGGATTATTTCATGATCCCTTTTGGGGGGTGCTTCAGACAAGCTCAAAACCCATGCGGCTTCGCCGCAGGCCTTTTTGTTACCCAAACTCGCTGAAGCGAGCTTCGCTCGTTCGGATAACAAAAAACCCACGAAAATTCGTGGGTTTTGAGCTCGTCTGGCGGAGACTGAGGGATTCGAACCCTCGAAACAGTTTCCCGTTTACACGCTTTCCAAGCGTGCTCCTTCAACCACTCGGACAAATCTCCTTCGGTGGATTGCAAAAATAAAAGTATTCGCTCAGAGTGGGAAGATTTTTTTCGAATTATTGGTGGTTGCAAGTGCAACCTCTTCAATAGTCATCCCTTTTATCTCGGCAATTTTTGCCGCAACATAGGTCAGGTAGCTGCTTTCATTCCTCTTCCCCCTGAAGGGAACAGGCGTGAGATAAGGTGAATCTGTTTCCAATACAAGCGCATCCAAAGGCAATGTCTCCATTAATTTTGCCAAGCCTGCATTCTTATACGTAACCACTCCGCCAATTCCCAGCATGAAGCCAAGATCAATAATTTTCCTGGCCTGCCTTTCATCACCGCCAAAACAATGGAAAATCCCTTTGATCTTCCCTTTGCCATGTTCAGCAATCAATTTGATGCATTCATCCATTGAACTCCTGGAATGGATCACAATGGGCAGGTCATGCTGCATCGCCAAATTCATTTGCCAGACAAAAACATCGATTTGTTCTTGCTTGAATTCGGTTGAATGGTAAAAGTCAAGGCCGATTTCGCCAATGGCAGCGAAAGGCTGTTTGGCCAGCCAAGACTCCACCAAACTCATCTCTTGCTGATAATCTGCAGTCACATAACAAGGATGCAACCCCATCATTGGGATGCACCATCCAGGTTGTGCTGCTGCCAACGCCATCATGGAATCATGGGTAGAAGAATCGATGGCAGGCAAATAAACCTTTTCTATGCCCACTGATTTACACCTGTTTATAACAGCTTGCAAGTCCTCTTCAAAATCAGGTAAATAGAGATGACTATGGGTATCTATCATGTCGATTGGGGTTCAAAATTTGCAAATTTCATACAAATACTTAGTATCTTTCGCCTAGTTTTCATAGGGTACGGATTAAAAACGGGCCAGAGTTTCTACTCAGGCCCTCCTTTTTACAGCGGCTCATAACAACTTTTCGTTAATTTTTTCACAGCTGTATCCCGCTTTTTTGCTTGATTCCAAAAGTTTCTCCAAAGCATATAACATATTCTTTTCTGCTTTTTCAGAATCATGAAAAAGGTAAATAAACCCGGGGCTAATTTTACCCAAGACGCGTTCAGCACACTGCTCAGGGCTCAGTTTCACTTCATAATCTCCACTCAACACCGTCCACATGATGGTCTTAAAGCCTTTGGCTGCAATTGCGCTGGCCTGGCTGCCTTTCAGGCGGCCATAAGGCGGCCTGAACAGTCTTGAATCAATACAGTTGGCGGCATCAGTGATATCGGTCAAATAATCCTCATCAGTTTTTTTCCATCCATTGAGGTGATGGAATGTATGGTTTCCAACAGCGTGCCCTTCGTCCAAAATGCGTTGGTAAATATCAGGAAACCGTTTTACCCGATCGCCGATGCAGAAAAAACTTGCTTTGGCGCCATGAGCGGCAAGCATATCCAATACCATAGGAGTAATCCTGGGATCTGGCCCATCATCAAAACTGAGGAACAGTTGCTTGTGGGTTGTTGGAATACGCCAAACCCTGCTGGGGAAAAGCCAGGTGACCATCCTGGGAATTAGCGCAGGAATGATCATGCCTGGGGCTTTTTAATATCTTCTATGGCGGTATCGTTCAAGGTATTGATCAAAGACAACAACGGAGTCCTTCCTGTCCTTTTCTCAGCGCTGGTTACAAAAATGGAAGGCAGTTCGGCCCACCGGGCTCGCATGGCATCAGTGAATGCCTTTACATTGGCGCTCACCACTTTCTGGGTCTCTTTGTCTGACTTGGTGAAGACGATTGAAAAGGGAACCTGCCATTCTCCCAGCTTGTTGATAAAGTCGAGGTCGATCTGCTGGGGTGAATGCCTTGCATCAATCAAGGCAAAAACGTTGACCAGGGTCTCACGGGTGCGCAGGAATCCTTCGATCATCTTCTCCCATTTTTTGCGTTGGGATGCAGAAACTTTGGCAAATCCATATCCAGGTAAATCTACAAGGTACCAGTGAAACATTGGGGCATTGTCCTTTGCTTTGCTGTCGATGGCAAAATGATTGATCAACTGGGTCTTACCTGGAGTTGATGATGTTTTGGCCAGATTTTTCGTGCCGGTAATCATGTTGATCAATGATGACTTACCAACATTGCTTCGGCCAATGAAAGCATACTCAGGCCTGTCGGGCTTGGGGCAAGAAGCGGTGTCTGGGCTGCTGATAATATATGTTGCTTTGTGAATGATCATTGGTTCAGATTTACAATTCCTTTAAGACCCCTTGCCCTGTTTTTGATTACTTTTGTAGCGATGGGAAATTTTGCTCACGATACAGTCGTTCCGGATCAGGCCTCAAATTTACCGAAAAAAGAACAGGTGGCCCTCATGTTTGACGAGATAGCCCCCAAGTATGACTTTCTCAACCGGTTTTTGTCTGCAGGGATCGACATCAGTTGGAGAAAAAAGGCATTGTTGCTGCTGAAAAAAGACAATCCCAAAAGAATACTCGATGTTGCCACAGGCACAGCTGATGTGGCCATCATGGCAACCAAACTGCTCGCACCTGAAAAGATCATCGGCATTGACATTTCAGAGGGAATGCTTGACTTTGGCAGGAAGAAAATAATGGAATCCAACCTTCAGGATAGAATTGAATTGCAAACCGGCGACAGCGAATCCATCCATTTTCCGGATGAAAGTTTCGATGCCGCCACCGTATCATTTGGGGTCAGGAATTTCCAAAACCTGGAAAAAGGGTTGTCTGAGATCAACCGCGTCCTGAGAAAAGGCGGCAAACTCGTTGTTCTGGAGTTTTCCAGGCCTTCCTTTCCGGGTATACAACAGGTGTACAATATCTACATGAATTTTGTCACACCCAGCATGGGCAAGCTGTTTTCCAAAAGCAAAAATGCCTATCAGTACCTGAATGATTCAGTTCAAAAATTTCCGGAAGGAAAAAATTTTATCACCATACTTGAAAGGTCCGGTTTCAGCAATACTTCATTTAAAAGATTGAGCCTGGGAATATGCACCATCTACATTGGAGAAAAATAGCCGTTGCAGCCATTCTGCTGACGACTGTGTATGCTTCCAATGCACAGCGATCGGTAGAATTAAACCTTCCCGATCATGATGACAAACCTTACTATTTTGGGATTGTACTCGGATTCAATTCCTCTCATTACAACATCACCCATCACCCTTATTTCCTGCAACGCGACACCATCAGTGTAGTGGAATCGAAAAACAGCAACAGGATTCACCTGGGTATCATGGCCAACCTGCAACTGACCAAACACCTGGATCTCAGGGGCTATCCGCTCAACCTGATCTTCAGTGAAAAAGTATTTGGCTATACCCAAAAACTGCCAAGCGAAACCAGCAGCACCTATGAAAAGCAAAGTGTGGAATCCATTGTGATGAGCTTTCCTTTGCAGGTGAGGTTGAAAAGTGATCGGATCAACAATTTTCGGGTTTACACGCTTGCAGGAATGAAATATGATTTTGATCTGGCCAGCAATTCAGGCGCAAGGAATTCAGACAACATTGTAAAGGTGAACAAGACTGACTATGGGCTGGAGGGTGGAATTGGTTTCCAATTTTTCTTCCCCTACTTTATACTTTCCCCTGAAATCAAATTCAGTTACGGGCTTTCCAATGTGCACAGCCGCGATGAAAGCCTTCGCTATTCGAATGTAATTGACAAAATGAACAGCAGGATGATCCTGTTCTCCCTTCATTTTGAAGGTGGCGGAACCAAATAACCCATCAATAATCGTATTCCCTTCTGTGCATGTTCCAGCGCATGCCTACCGATGTTATCAAGTTGTTAGGACGGCCCTCGATTTTTCGGTAAACCAAATTGGTCTCAAGGAATAGGTTTTCTCTGATTTCATACGCAAGCCAAAAACTGGCATTCAGATTTTTCCGCGGCACAGGTGTTCCGAAAAAATATCCATTCTGCGGAAGGGCCCGGGTATCATTGTCCAGAAAAATATTGTTCCCGAAATTTTTCCTTGCCGTGTCTGCCCCGCTTTGCCAGTAAATGGTCTTTGCCTGCATGTACCATTTGGGCGCTGGCTGAAACTTTAGAATGCCAATGTATTCTTTGACGTTGGACATCAATGGATGCGCCAGTGCCTGGTTATAATGCGTATAATTGGCCACCGTATCAAAATGAGAGTAGGTGAATGGTCTTATCCAGTTCGTTTCCAGTTGCAGGTCCAGGTTTTTTACCCCAAGAAAATCAATGTATTTCATCCCCGCCTGAAAAGCCCATTTGTTTCCCCACCATCCTTTTCTTTCCCGGATGTATTTGGTATAAAATTCATCCAACATGACCTGTCCGTAAAGTTGGACATGCTTTGCCAGATTGGCCTTGGCATCTATCCCGATAAAAGAATTGTCTGGACTGCCGATGTTTAACTCAGCAGCCCTGATGAACATGACTGGATTCAAATAACTGAACTCAAATTGATTCTTTCTGCCAAAAACCACCCCTTCAAAGAGCCCGATGGTAAGCCATTTGGGGGCATTGAAACTGATATGGTGAATGGATGCATATTTTTTGGGATAGAGCGAATCTCCCCCCAAACCATCCCTGGTATATTGGGGTGTGAGCTCCATGATACGGCTCATGTAGTTCAATTTCCAAACCCGCAGGTTCATGTTCAGGAAGAGGTGGCTGTTGGAGTGGTCGCTGATGAACAAACTCCTGTAGCCGTTTCCAAGAAACATCTTATCAAAACCAAATTGAAGGTTGATGAATTTTGCTGCATTGAAAAATACAGTTCCCCTGGCATCAAAATAATCAAAGCCTGTTCGTTTGAATATTCTGTATCGTCCTGCACCAGGCACGGCCCTGAACCTGCCCGCATCTTCCCTCACAAAAACCGGAGGTTTTTCCTGGTTCTCCGTCAGGTAGGCTTGAAATCCAACCTTGCCTCCAATGAGAGAACGTACCACTGCTCCGCGGGTGTTGAGGTAAAGCAGTTCATCCGTTGCATCATCTCTCATGGCCTGCAGCTGAAGCACAGGATTAACGGAAAGGAAAAAATCCTTCTCGTTCACCCCAATCATGTTGGCAGGATCTTTGAAAAAGGTATTAAAAACAGCTTTCTTGCTTTTGATGGTGGAAGCCCCATTGCTGGTCCATTCAAGGTTGTTCAGCCTTGACCTGTTGATGTTGTACCGGTCTACCCGTGAAAGTGAAAGGTTACTGGAGGCTGCCCGGTCCAGGGCACTGGCCCACCATTTCCTGTTGAAGGGTTTAATGAAAGAGAAATTCAAGAGGCTGTCTTTTTGCAACTTTATCTCCAGGCGATCCAGTAAAATATACTCCTTAGAGCCCTGTTGAAAAAGCGCAGACTGTGCATTCACGCAGAAAGGTGCAATAAATATCAGCCCGACTAAAAAGGTTTTGATAATTTGCAGCACTGATTTACCAATACTATAGCTCATGTCAAATATTCTGATTAAAAACGTTCAAATTGTAAACGAGGGCAAGATAACTGCAGCAGATATCTTGATAGGCAACCAAAGGATATTGAAAATTGCGCAGGTAATTGACAATAAATACAACGCAACAGAGATTAACGGAGAAAACAAATACTTATTGCCCGGCGTGATTGATGATCAGGTGCATTTCAGGGAACCTGGCCTTACGCACAAGGCCAATATCCATTCTGAATCCATGGCAGCGGTTGCCGGAGGCACCACCAGTTTCATGGAAATGCCCAATACCAAACCTCCTGCCCTGACCCAAGCGTTGCTGGAGGATAAATATTCCATCGCAGCCAGTAGTGCGGTGGCGAACTATTCTTTTTTCATGGGCACCTCCAATGAGAATGCAGATGAGGTCTTGAAAACAAATGATAAAAAAGAAAATGTTTGTGGTATTAAGATTTTCATGGGTTCTTCCACCGGCAACATGCTGGTAGACAACCATCTTTCATTGGACAGGATTTTCAGGGAATCTGAACTGCTGATTGCAACGCATTGTGAAGATGAGCGCATCATCAAATCCAATCTTGAAAAGCTTCGCAGCACCAAATCTGTGCTGGAAGCATCCGATCATCCCATCATCCGTGATGCGGAAGCCTGCTTTGAATCTTCACTGATGGCGGTACAACTGGCCAAAAGAAACAATACAAGGTTGCACATTTTGCACATCTCCACAGCAAAGGAACTGCAGTTGTTCACCAACCTGATACCACTGGAAGAAAAACGCATCACATCTGAAGTATGTGTACATCACCTGCATTTTACAGCGGATGATTATGCAACGCTTGGCAACAAAATAAAATGCAACCCCGCCATCAAATCAAAAGAAAACAAGGCCGCACTTTGGGAGGCCTTGCTGGATGACAGGTTAGACATCATTGCAACAGACCATGCCCCTCATGCCTTCGAAGAAAAATCAGGCGATTATGACCATGCACATGCGGGATTGCCGCTTGTACAGCATAGCCTTCAGTTGATGTTGCACCAATACAAGCAAGGCCGGATAAGCCTTGAAAAACTGGTCGAGAAAATGTCTCATGCACCAGCAAAATGTTTTCAGATCAGGGAACGCGGATTCATCCGAGAGGGCTATTTTGCAGACCTGGTCTTGGTTGACCTGAACCAACCCTATACCGTCAGCAAGGAAAATATCCTCTACAAATGTGGATGGAGTCCGCTGGAGGGTTTCAGTTTCCCAGCAACCATTGCCATGACTTTTGTAAACGGCTACCCGGTTTATGAAAATGGAAAGGTGGATGCATCTTATAGGGGAATGCGCCTCCAATTCAACAGGAACTGATTGCCATGCTGGTAGACAACATCACATTATATGACCTTTCCATCTTCCACAGGGAAGAGGAACAATCGCTGTTCAGTAAAATCGATTATACCAGGACCAGCGCAGGAAAGGCGGAATTAAAAAAAAAATTCACCCGGCCTTTCAGTGAAATAAAAGACATCCTGCAGGTGCAGGAGATCCTCTCTTTCATTGGTGCAAAGCTGGATGCATGGCCAGTAAGGATCACCAACGGCACTTTGCTTGTTATCGAAAAATTTCTTGATGACAATCCAAATGCATTGCCCGAGAAGCCCAATGCATTCAATGCTTTTTTGTACAAATGGCTTCATCCTGCAGAACATGCCATGGTGCGCTTTTCCATGCAACAGCTCTTTGAATGCATCAAAGGGTTTGAAGCCTTGCATGATTTTTTTTCAGCACCGCAAAGGCCCAAGATGCTGGATGATGTGCTGCAAAAATCTGAAAAGATCCTGCGCGACAAGAGGCTTAAAGCCCTGCAATCCCTGCAAACATTCAATGCACTCAGCCCTGCCGAAGTACTTCATTATGGAAAGATTTTTCATGGTGAAATGGCCACTGATCTTCAAACCCTCATTGAGGTATATGGAAAACTTGATGCCTGGTATGCCATGGCCAAGGCAAACCATCACCTCGGCTTGCAGCTTCCCCTATTCACTGACGATGACGAGCCAATGATCAGTGCAAAAGGGCTCTGGCACCTGATGCTGAAAGAGCCTGTCGGATACGATTTGGAAATGAATCCGCATTCCAATTTCATTTTTCTTACTGGCGCCAACATGGCCGGGAAAACCACGCTGATCAAGGCTGTTGGACTGTCAACCTACCTTGCTCACCTGGGCATGGGTGTTGCTGCCAAAAGCATGAAGCTCTCGCTTTTTGAGGGTATTTTGAGCAATATCACAGTAGAGGACAACCTCATCAAAGGGGAAAGTTATTTTTTCAATGAAGTAAGGCGAATCCGTGAAACCATCACCCGGATCAGTGATGGCAAAAGATGGCTCATCCTCATTGATGAACTTTTCAAGGGCACCAATATCCAAGATGCCATGAAATGTTCATTGGCCGTTATCAGGGGATTGATCAGGATGCGCAACGGACTATTTATTCTTTCCACCCATCTGTACGAGATTGGTGATGAACTGAAAGACCTCTCCTCTATCAGTTTCAAATACTTTGAAACCCATCTCACCGAAAATGAACTCCGCTTCAGCTATCAACTCAAGGAAGGCATCAGCCAATACAGGATGGGCTACCTGATCCTTCAAAAAGAGGGTGTCACTTCCCTGCTTGAGAATATTGGGAAGAACACCGAAACGGATGATGAAAACAACAGAAAAATCAGCGGTTAAAACATTCCGTTGAAGATGATTTCACCTTTTCAAGCCCTGGCCACAGCCATAGCTTTACACCATGTTTGTAAAGACCTTTGGAAGTGCTGTATATGGTGTTGAGGCAAAAACCATCACCATTGAAGTGAACTGGACGGCCCAGGGAAAAGAATACTGCATTGTTGGATTGGCCGACTCCGCCATCAAAGAGAGCATGCAAAGAATTGAAAGTGCCATCAAATCAAAACGGTTTGAAATGCCACGCACCCGGATTGTCGTCAACCTTGCACCGGCAGACCTGAGGAAAAGCGGCACAGCATTTGACCTCCCCATCGCCATCGGTATTTTGGCCGCTTCAGAACAAATCCCACTGGCTGAAAAATTTGAACATTATATCATGATGGGCGAACTGAGCCTGGATGGAGAACTGCGTCCGATCAGGGGGGCGCTGCCCATTGCCCTTCAAGCCAAGAAAGAAGGTTTCAACGGATTTATCCTGCCGGCTGTCAATGCCAAAGAAGCAGCCATGGTCAGCGGCATAGCCGTATATGGCATGAAGAACATCAGGGAAGTAGTGGAATTCATCCAGTCGGAGGGATCGACTGCAGCTCCCCTGTCCATCAATATCCAGGAAGTATTCAGTGCTGCACAGCAGGCATTTGAAAATGATTTTGCAGAGGTGAAGGGCCAGGAAAACATCAAAAGGGCGCTGGAAATCGCGGCTTCGGGCGGGCACAATGTAATACTCATCGGTCCGCCCGGTGCCGGGAAAACCATGCTGGCAAAGCGTTTGGCATCCATCCTTCCTCCCCTGTCCATGGAAGAGGCATTGGAGAGCACAAAGATCCACAGTGTAGCGGGTAAACTACCCGAACATGCAACCCTCATCACCAAAAGACCTTTCAGAAGCCCTCACCATTCCATCAGCAATGCAGGTTTGGTCGGTGGCGGTGCAAGCCCGCAACCCGGTGAGATTTCCCTTTCACACAATGGCGTCTTGTTCCTGGATGAACTGCCGGAGTTCAAGAGAAATGTACTGGAAGTGATGCGACAACCGATGGAAGAAAGAAGGGTGACCATTTCAAGAGCAAGGCTTGCTGTTGAATTTCCCGC
>CALPWM020000041.1 GCA_943327275.2 Chitinophaga pinensis | reverse complement strand
GTGTGTTCCGACATGATTCAAACGGCGAATATCATCAAGGTCTTTGTTTCCATCGCCTATCAATGGCCAAACCTTGGCTATCTTATCTTTCTTTACATACAGAAATCCAGCACCCAGTGGTACACTCAACCATTTGTGGAGGGAAGTTCCGTAATAATCACATGCCAGGTCGTTGATTTTGTATTGAATATGCGCAAAGGCATGTGCGCCATCCACCATCACCTCAACTCCTTTGCTGTGTGCCATGTCGCATATTTTTCTGACAGGCAGTATTTGTCCGGTGATGTTGACCATGTGGGGGATCATCAGGAGCTTGGTTTTCGGTGTAATCGCTTTCTCATAAAGCGAAACAATCTCCTCGTCGGAAGCAGGAAGATTGGGGATAGAAACCTTGTTCAATACAACACCATAACGCCGGGAGACCTGGTCAAACATGTCGAGCATGGCGCCATAATCCTGTATGGCCATCAATGCCTCGTCACCAGCTTTCCAGTCTTGACCAGCAATGATCAAGTCCAAAGACTCTGTTGTGTTTCTGGTGATGATCAACTCATCCGGGCTGCAACCTGCAACTTCAGCCAGCTTTGCAGCCATTCTCTTTTTATTGTCCCGCTGCACTGTCCGCATATAATGCGAGCCGTGGAAATTGATATGGCGGATGTGCTCGATGTATTTTTCTAACGTTGGTTGTGGGATGAAGTTGTAGAAACCATTTTCCAGGTTGATATAATCTGGTTTGAGGATGTATTGGTTTCTGATTTTTTTCCAAAATGCATCATCAGCAGCAAGTACTGTTGCGGACACATTTTTTTTGGCATCAAACATTGAGGCCAAAGCGTCCATACCCATGGCGGAACCTATGCCTGACAATGCTGCAGTTTTGATGAATGATCTCTTGTTCATGAGATCAATTTAATCAAAAATCGCCAATCAATAAAAAACCTCGAATTTGATTTTTACTTCATTGTCAACTTCCTTGAGCATGAAGCTGGGTCGGGTAACCTTGAAGTCTTCCAACAGGAAGATAAAACCACCTGTAACCTGCATTGAACCGTTCACGTTTTTAGCAGCAGCCTTGAAGCTGGTTTCCTTGCTAACGCCATGAAACTGGAGGGTGCCTTTGACATCCAGCTCGCCGCTTTTAGATTCGGTGATTGAGGTGCTCACAAAACTGATGTTTGGAAATTTCAATGCTTCAGTTACTTCGAGCGTATGTGCATCCCTGTTGGAGCTCTTTGAATCGAAAGAACTGATTTTAGCTACAATGGCTACTTTTTCGATGTTTCCATCGGCCTTCAGCTGCACAACACCATTTACATCTGAGGAAACTGCATCCCAGGCATGCAGCATGTGGTTCATGGAATAGGTGATGGTGGACTTTTTCTTGTCTAAAGGCTTTTTTGTTTGTGCAAACAGCAACGAAGGGGCGAGAAGCAAAAGGATAAGGGTACGCATGATTTAAAATTTAATGGCGATGACGGCAGCGGCATAGCTTGCAAAAGCAGTGTAGGCTGCTGCGCGGTGAAGTTTTTTGTTGCCTGATTCTGCCAACAGGTTGGTGGCAATCATGCTGGACATGTGCACGACGGAGAGCCACTTGTGGATGCGGATGGCAGATATTTTCTTGTCCCTGTTGATCAATGGTGGTGGCGCAAACAAAGACATGACCGCTGTTGTAGAATAGGTGATGTTTACAAAAGCACCCAATCCTTCATGCAGATCCTTGGTTTTGCTGTAATTGCTTCCTGTTGCATTGTAGAGCCTGCTCCCAACAATACCCTGACCAATCATTCCACCCAAAGTGGCAAAGCCAAGCACCTGGTGGGTTACGAGCATTCCTCTCCTGAGTTTCAGTTCTTTTTCACGGTTGACTATATTCAGTGGAGATATAGGCCTCAACAATCCTTTCTGACCCCAAAATATCCTTTGGGTCAAGAGCATTTTTTTTGGAAGCAGTTCAGTCGTGCTGTCCTGTGTTTTCAAAAGGTCATTCAACAGGTCATCCTGGCAGAAAGCGGTAGCGGTGATGAAGGTAAAAATGAATAGGAAAAAATATTTCATGTAGAATGTGTTCGGTTGTTACAAAGATACCAAGAGATTATGAGTATGCTTTGTTCAAATCTGGGTTACTTTTCCCTTGAATACGCATTAATGTATACTTAAAACACCAAGAATGTTACAAAAAACATATTTCAAGACCAAGGATTATTGCAAAGTGAAGTTCAGTTTCAAGCCTGAGTTGGCTGAAACTGTTGAAATCCTGGGTTTGAACAGCGACTGGCAAAATGCCATCATCATGAGCAAAAAAAAGGATGGCAGTTTTAATGCGGAGGTCAATCTTCCCAAGGATTCCACCCATGAGTTCAAATACCTGGTGAACAACGCACAGTGGTTGAACGAGCCGGAAGCTGATCAGCAGGTCCCCAATACATTTGGGACGATCAACAGTGTCATCAGTCTTTGATATTTTGAAGTAAACGAGGATCTTTAGCTCAACAGGCCAAGACCCTTGATTCCTAGGCTGTCTGTCTATATTCAGCAGTATTTCTGCATGAAAAGGGTAGTCTATTGCCCAACCCATCCCCTGAATGGAAATTAACAAGCCAAAACGACGGATGTTAGCCATTTTTTCCGGAAATTTGCATTCCCTATTGAATTTATTCAACCCTTACTCAACAATATTGAAAAATGAGCAGTAAACCGACAACCCTGTTTGATAAAGTATGGGATGCGCATGTGGTAAGAGATATCCAGGATGGTCCTGATGTTTTTCTTATCGACCGCCATTTCATCCACGAAGTAACCAGTCCTGTTGCGTTCCTTGGTCTCAAAAACAGGAATGTCAGTGTGATGTTTCCTGAAAGGACTTTTGCCACTGCAGACCACAATACACCAACCATCAATCAACACCTTCCGGTGCAGGATCCCCTCTCGGCCAACCAGCTAAAGGCGCTTGAAGAGAACACCTCTAAGCATGGCATCTCTCATTGGGGATTGGGCAATCCGAAAAACGGTATCGTGCATGTGGTTGGACCAGAAAATGGCATCACCCTTCCGGGCATGACCATTGTCTGCGGAGACTCCCATACCTCAACCCATGGTGCATTTGGTTGTATCGCTTTCGGTATTGGTACTTCAGAAGTGGAGATGGTGCTTGCTTCGCAGTGCATCATGCAACCCAAGCCAAAGAAAATGCGCATCAATGTCAATGGCGAAATGCACAAGGGTGTTACTGCCAAAGATGTCGTGCTCTATATCATTTCAAAATTGACTGCAGCAGGTGCCACGGGTTATTTTGTGGAATATGCTGGTTCAGTATTTGAAAGCATGAGCATGGAAGGCCGCATGACGGTCTGCAACATGAGCATTGAAATGGGTGCGCGTGGAGGAATGATTGCTCCTGATGAAACCACTTTCAATTATATCAAAGGCCGAGAGAAAGCACCAACCGGGCAGGCCTGGGATGATGCCTTGGCCTACTGGAAGACCTTGAAAACAGATGAAGGCGCAACCTTCGATATTGAATACAATTATGACGGCGCCGAAATCGAACCGATGATCACTTATGGCACCAATCCCGGCATGGGCATGGGCATCACCGAGTTGATCCCTTCTGCCGAAGACATTGATGCAGGAAAGGCAAGCTTTGCGAAATCCCTGCAGTACATGGGTTTCCATGAAAAGGAGCCGATGTTGGGAAAGAAAATCGACTATGTTTTCATCGGAAGCTGTACCAATGGTCGTATTGAAGACTTTAGGGCTTTTGCCTCCATTGTAAAAGGAAGGAAAAAAGCTGACAATGTCACAGCCTGGGTTGTACCCGGTTCGCATGTGGTGGAAGCACAGATCAGGGAAGAAGGCATTTACGATATTTTGATTGAAGCAGGATTTGAACTGCGTCAGCCAGGATGTTCTGCCTGTCTTGCCATGAACGATGACAAGATTCCTGCAGGAAAATATGCCGTCAGCACAAGCAACAGAAACTTTGAAGGCCGCCAGGGCCCCGGGGCCAGAACCCTTTTGGCAAGCCCATTGGTGGCTGCCGCTGCTGCCGTTACCGGACAAGTTACAGATCCAAGAACCCTGATCGCTTAAATTTATTACAATGGCTTACGATAAATTCACCGTCTTAAAGAGTACAGCAGTTCCACTGCCCATCGAAAACGTAGACACAGACCAGATCATCCCTGCACGCTTTTTGAAGGCAACAAAAAGGGAAGGATTTGGCGACAACCTTTTCCGTGACTGGAGGTACAATGGCGACGATACACCCAAGGCAGATTTCGTGTTGAACAATTCCATCTACAGCGGTAAAATCCTAGTAGGAGGAAAAAATTTCGGAAGTGGAAGCAGCCGTGAACACGCAGCATGGGCCATTTATGATTATGGATTCCGTTGTGTGGTGTCAAGCTTTTTTGCAGACATCTTCAAGAACAATTCAATGAACATCGGCATCCTGCCGGTTCAGGTTTCAGATGCATTTTTGCACAAGATTTTTTCTGCCATCGAAGCGGATCCCAATACCGAACTGGAAGTGAACCTTCCCGAGCAAACCATAACCATCTTGGCAACAGGAGAAAGCGAGTCTTTCGACATCAATGGATACAAAAAGCACAACCTGGTGAACGGGTTTGATGATATTGATTATTTGCAGGCGATGAGAGAAGAGATCGTGGCCTTTGCACAAAAAAGCCGCTACTAGGCTGCGCCTGGTGATGTACGATCATGCCAAAATCTACCCGTTATATCGAGATCATGGACACCACCCTCAGGGATGGTGAGCAAACCAGTGGTGTTTCATTTTCAGCAGCCGAGAAACTGACGATTGCTCAAATCCTGTTGACGGAAGTCAAGGTAGACAGGATTGAAATTGCTTCGGCAAGGGTTTCAGACGGAGAGTTTGAGGCGGTAAAAAAAATCACCCGTTGGGCAAAGTCCAAAGGCATGCTTGGCAAAGTGGAAGTACTAACCTTTGTCGATGGAACAATTTCCATTGACTGGATGGTCAAAGCTGGGGCTAAGGTGCAGAACCTGCTTACCAAAGGCTCTCTCAACCACCTCACCCATCAATTGAAAAAAACGCCGGCACAGCATTTTGCAGAAATTGCCAAAGTGATTGCGCTGGCCAAGAAAAAAGGGATTGATACCAATGTGTATTTGGAAGACTGGAGCAATGGCATGCGCAACTCTCCGGACTACGTTTTTCAGTACCTTGATTTTATAGCCGCCCAACCGGTGAAAAGGGTTATGCTTCCAGATACCCTGGGCATTCTTACCCCAGATGAGGTGACAGATTTTATCGGACAAATCATTCCAAAATATCCTGGCATTCATTTTGATTTTCATGGACACAATGATTATGACCTTGGCACGGCCAATGTCTTGGAAGCAGTAAAGTCTGGCGTGCAAGGCAT
Organism: Chitinophaga pinensis; assembly: GCA_943327275.2. Lineage (GTDB taxonomy): Bacteria > Bacteroidota > Bacteroidia > Chitinophagales > Chitinophagaceae > Pollutibacter. The sequence continues at coordinate 7,220 of CALPWM020000041.1, read as the reverse complement.
TCACCTCACCGTCAATGGAATGGGTGAAAGGGCTGGAAATGCACCACTGGCCAGTGCTGTAGCGGTCTTGCATGATTTTCTTCCCAAGGTGCGCACGGGTGTTGTTGAAAAATCACTCTACCAGGTGAGCCGGTTGGTGGAAACTTTTTCAGGTTTTCGCATTCCTGATAACAAGCCCATTGTTGGTGAAAACGTGTTTACCCAAACAGCAGGTATCCATGCAGATGGAGACAAGAAAAATAACCTTTACCACAACGACCTGATGCCTGAGCGTTTTGCACGCCAGCGTAAATATGCATTGGGCAAAACCAGTGGTAAATCCAATATTGAAAACAACCTTGCACAGCTCGGTATTGAACTTTCTGATGCAGACCTGAAAAAGGTAACGCAAAGGATCATTGAACTGGGCGATAAAAAAGAGGTGGTCACACAATCCGATCTTCCGTATATTTTATCCGATGTATTGGACAGCAGCTCCATTGAGGAGACCGTGCAGTTTGAGAATTATGTGTTGACGCATTCCAAAGACCTCAGGCCTTCGGTGACTTTGCAGATAAGCATCAATGGAGAAATTTTTGAAGAGCATGCCCAGGGCGATGGCCAGTACGATGCTTTCATGAATGCCCTGAGGAATATTTACAAAAGGAAGAAAATGGAGTTGGCCATCCTCACTGATTATGCGGTACGCATACCGCCTGGCGGAAAGAGCGATGCCTTTTGTGAAACCATCATCACCTGGGAATACAAGGGCCGTGAGTTCAAGACCCGCGGATTGGACAGCGACCAGACCGTTGCCGCCATCAAGGCCACGCAAAAAATGCTGAACCTGCTCTAAACCCTCTTAACGATTAAACAAACCATCATGAATAAAAATATCCTCATCGTTCCCGGAGACGGCATTGGACAGGAAGTGACAGCAGCAGGCAAGAAGGTGCTTGATAAAATTGCAGAGAAATTCGGACATACTTTCACCTACGATGAAGCATTGATCGGACATGAGGCCATTGAGGCAACAGGATCACCCTTGCCCGATGAGACATTGGCCAAAATGAAAGCATCTGATGCGGTGCTTTTTGGTGCCGTAGGTCATCCAAAATACGATAATGATCCAACCGCAAAAGTAAGGCCAGAGCAGGGTCTGTTGAAAATGCGCAAGGAGCTTGGCTTATACGCGAATCTTCGTCCGATCAAATTGTTTGATGAATTGTTGGATGCCTCCAGCATCAAACCTGAAATATTGAGAGGGGCAGATATCCTGTTTTTCCGTGAACTTACCGGTGATATTTATTTTGGGGAGAAGGGAAGGAAGAATGATGGAGATACAGCCTATGATGTTGCAGAATACAGCAGGTTTGAAGTGGAGCGTATTGCCAGAAAAGCGTTTGATGCTGCAAGAACCAGAAGAAAAAAAGTATGTTCTGTAGACAAGGCCAATGTATTGGAGACCAGCAGGCTCTGGAGAGAAGTGGTCCAAAAAATTGCCCTTGAATATCCGGATGTTGAGGTTGAACATCAGTTTGTGGATGCAACAGCCATGCTGTTGATCAAGGATCCCAAGCGTTTTGATGTTGTCGTAACCGCCAATCTTTTTGGTGACATCCTTACCGATGAAGCATCACAGATTGCAGGTTCCATGGGAATGCTGGCTTCTGCATCCATCGGCGATGGTACCGGTGTATACGAACCCATCCATGGTTCAGCACACGATATCACAGGAAAAGGTGTTGCCAATCCATTGGCATCCATCCTCTCTGCTGCATTGTTGCTGGATATTTCATTTGGCCTCAAGGCTGAATCCGAAGCAGTGATCAACGCAGTGGATGGTGTATTGAAAGCCGGGTACAGGACCAGGGATATCGCAGATGCAACAACCGATGCAGCAATGATCCTGGGAACAGAGGCCATGGGAGAACAGGTGTTGGCGCGTTTATAACCAAATTGAATTTATTCAAGGCCCATGATTTGATCATGGGCTTTTTTATTTCCATGGGCCCCATGCATTCCATTCAATTAGGATGTATTTTTATAGGGTAAATCATTCCAATGAATAAAAATATGTTCAGCCTTGCTGCCATGCTCTTGGCGGCAACCATTTCCCTGAGGGCACAAGAGAACAAGGTTAAGTTGGTGAAAGACAAAACCAACCCTGCCGTGCATGTTACCATCAGCGGCAAACATTTTACGGACTTCTTTTTTCCAGATACGATTGCCAAGCCGGTGCTTTATCCTATCAAGGCACCGAACGGAACCGTTATCACCAGAGGGTTTCCAATGAATCCTATTGCAGGCGAACCCACAGACCATCCACATCACCTGGGCCTTTGGTTCAACTATGGCGATGTGAATGGGTTGGATTTCTGGAACAACTCCTATGATATTCCCGCAGATAAAAAACATTTGTATGGCACTGTAAAATTTGGCAAGATCACGGGCATGCAAAGTGGTGCTACAGGAAAACTATCCTACGATGCAACATGGTATGATCAATCAGGTAAAACACATTTGACCGAGCAAACTGGATTTGAATTCAGTGAAATCAACGGGGTTTGGGTGATTGACAGGACTACCACCCTGACTGCTGCCATCCCGGTGGTTTTTAAAGACAACAAGGAAGGTGTGTTGGGATTGCGCATGGCGCATGAACTGCAGATTCCGACCAAGACCACCAAGAAGTTTGTGGATGCCAATGGTATCGAAACCACCATCAAGGCCGTTACGGATACCATTGCCAATGGCAATTATATCAACAGCAATGGCGTGCAGGGTGAGGATGTTTGGAGCAGGAAGGCCAGCTGGTGCATGATGTATGCCAAGATGAAAACAGATTCTGTGAGTGTGTTGATCATTGACCATCCCAAAAACATTGGATACCCAACCTATTGGCATGCCAGGGGATATGGCTTGTTTGCTGCCAATCCGCTGGGAGACAAGGTATTTACCAATGGCAAGGCCGAGCGCAACCTTTCGCTGAAAGCAGGGGAGTCGATTACGTTCCGTTACAGGGTTGCTGTTGCCACTGGCAAGACGGCCCTGCCACAGTCAGGCATCACGCAATTGCAAAATGATTTTGCCGCAAAGCCTGTAAAGCTCATGTACGTAGGTTCTTACACGGGCAAGGGCAATCCTGGTATTCAGGTCTATGCCTTTGATCAAACTACAGGAAAATCTTCTTTTGTCAGGGAACACAGAAACCCAAGTGCCGGTTATTTTGCCATCACTCCAGACAAGAAATACATTTATTCTTTGGGTGAAGAAGGAAACAGAAAAGGTTCAGTATGGGCCTATTCGATTGACCAGAAAACCGGAGAATTGATCAAGTTGAACAGCCAGCCCACCATTGGTGATGGTCCCTGTTATATCTCATTCGACCCCAAAACAAAGGCTATTTACTGCGCCAACTATTCAGGAGGAAGCCTCACTGTTTTCAAAACAGCTGAAAACGGAAGCCTGCTTCCTGCGGCCCAACATATTGTTTACAATGGATCAAGTGTAAATAAAGCAAGACAAGACAAGGCCCATGCCCATTGTGCAGTGATTGCTCCCGGAGGAAAATATGTGTATGTAAACGATCTGGGTGCAGACAAGATCTATCGCCATACCATCAAAGCAGATGGGATGCTCGAGGAAACGCCATTGGCCTATTCCACATCAGCGGGCGATGGTCCCAGGCATATTGTGTTCAATACTGCCGGAACCCGCGCCTATTCAATCAACGAGATGAAGGGCACCGTTGATGCATTTGTCGTTGAAGAAGCGGGCCTCAAAAAAATCCAAACCATTGTTGCCGATACCGTTCAAACCAATAGCGATCATGGAAGCGGCGCCATCCATCTTTCACCCGATGGCAAATGGCTGATTGGCTCCAACAGGATCACCAGCAACCAGGTGGTTGTGTACAAGGTTTTGGCTGATGGAAAACTGGAGAAAAAAAGCCATACCGAAGTGGTCAAAAAACCAAGGTTTTTCAGGTTTGATGAAACAGGAAAGTTTGTGCTTGTCGCAGGCCAGGATGGAGACAGGGTGCAGGTTTTCGCCTTTGATGGCAAGACCGGCGCGTTGAAAAATACGGGCAACGATCTCGAAATTCTGACACCTGTTGCCATTGAGTTTTATTAAGCTTTGGCCACGATGTAAAACCTGCGATGAGCAGTAAAGAAGATCAATTAACATCATCAATGAAAATAATATGAGGCCCACACTGATTTTTGCCATGCTCTTGCTTACAGCAAGTTCATTTGCTCAGCAAGCATCCGATCCAGAGCAACGCCTGAAGGAATTGAACATCCAACTCGGCGCAATGAAACAACCCATTGCCAACTATGTGAAGGCTGTTCAGACCGGCAATCTTTTGTTTTTGTCTGGCCATATTCCGGATGAAGTGCCCGGTAAAAAAACACGTGGCAAGGTCGGGTCAACCCTTACCGTGGATGAAGCGAAAGAAGCGGCAAGGTTGACCGGATTATCACTGCTCTCAACCTTGAAAGCCTATGTTGGAGATTTGAACAAGGTAAACCGGATTGTCAAGGTTTATGGTATGGTGAATGCTGAGCCTTCTTTCACGCAACATCCCATGGTAATCAACGGCTGCTCTGATTTGATGGTGGAAGTCTTTGGTGAAAAAGGGAAACATGCAAGATCGGCAGTGGGCATGGGCTCTCTTCCCCTGGATGCAGCAGTTGAAATTGAAATGATTGTTGAAATAAAAAATCCATGACGCAATTCCTGAAAAGATACGGCTTCACCCTTTCCATTGTCCTGGCTGTGATCATCGCCATGATTTGGCCACAGTATTTCAGGGCTATCGGTGATTACAAATTGTCCAACCTCATCATACCCCTGTTGCAGGTGATCATGTTTGGCATGGGAACAGAAATGAGCCTCAATGATTTTGCAGGCGTGATTAAGACGCCAAAGTCAGTATTGATAGGGGTTTCAGCACAATTCATCATCATGCCCCTGGTTGGATTTGCCATCGCCACCGGATTGGGTTTTGAGCCTGAAGTTGCTGCGGGAATCATACTGGTAGGAAGTGTTCCCTGTGGCGTTGCCTCCAATGTGATTTCCTATCTGGCAAAAGCCAATGTAGCGCTTTCCGTAACACTTACTGCTGTCGGCACTTTGCTGGCACCCATCATCACGCCTTTGTGGATGAAGGTTTTGGCAGGCCAGTTCATTGAAGTGGATGTGATGGCCATGGTGATTGACATCATCAAGATCGTGATTGTTCCGATTGCTGCAGGTTTGGTTTTCAATGCCCTGCTCAAAGGCAAACTGTCCTGGCTGGATAGGGCCATGCCCATTGTTTCCATGGCTGGAATTGCCCTGATCATTGTGGTGATTACTGCGGCAGGTAGGGATAACCTCATGAAGATCGGCATGCTGCTGATCCTTGCGGCTTTCCTGCACAATACGGCCGGTTACTTTTTGGGATATTGGTCCGGCAAACTCCTGGGTCTCAAAGAAAGAGACTGCAGAACCATCGCCATTGAAGTGGGCTTGCAGAATGCAGGGCTTGCCTCAGGCTTGTCCAATGCCATGGGAAAGGCCTCCACTATCGGGCTGGCCTCTGCTGTTTTTGGACCTGTGATGAATACAACAGGATCCATCCTTGCCTCCTATTGGCACAGGAAACCCATCACATGATGTTCAACAGCAAACCCTTTTTACAAGCCCTTTGCCTACTGGTAGAGCTGATTGAAAATGAACTTGAAGCTGCCATGGGTCTGTGCACGGAAACTGATTTCCGGACCAAAGGCAAACAAGGTTCCTTTTCCAACGGTTGCAGCAAAAGCAGCAATCCCGTCCTTCAGGTAAGCTTGTCCCCAGGCCCATCCACTGCGCAATGTTTTTTCTGATGCAAACCAGGCCAATGGCTTGATGCTGCCTGATGTTTGTGCATCAGGCGCAATATGAAAAACAGGACTGTCGTCGAAGTACACATCAGCTGTTTTCTTCATGCCCCATGCTGCCTTGGCATTGTTGTCTATGGTTATCTGCATCAAACTACCGGGGATATAGAATTTTTCGTTGGGTAGTTCCCTTTCTTTTCCATTGTTCATTTCAACCAAAGCATTGCTGACAGGCAGTTTCAGGTGATAGGCCAGTGAGGTGCTGCTTCCAATGGTCAGGATGTTGCCACCTGCTTCCAGGAATTTTTTCAGCTCGGGAATGGACTTGTCTACAGAAATATTACCAATGGTTTTTTTGAATTCATCCGGCGTATCCTCAGGCTTGGGCCCAAAACCTCCTCTGCCACCACCTTGCAGGGAAGGCATGGCGCCTCCTACAAAAAGAATGACATCGTATTTCTCTTTGAGGTTGCCTTTGTCAATCTCCTGCGCATAGAGCAGGTCAACATTGAAATGGTAGTTTTCCATGATCCAGCGCATCCAGCCAGCGGCCATTGATCCGCCATAGGTATCCCAGAGGGCGATGCGGGCGGGCTTCACCCTGATCATGCCTTCAGTTGTTTTCATGTCGGTTGACAACAGGTCTGTACCCAGTGAGGATGCATTCTTTAACAACCATTCTCCGGCTATTCCTTTGTTGGGAATGAAAAAAGATCCCGCTGGTGCATCAATCCTTGATCCATTGATGCGATAAACCTCAGCACCGGCCTTCAGCAATTCATTCACTGCAATAAAAGAATGGTTGTTGGCCGCGCTCAGGATGAAACCGCCTTTGCTCATTTTTTCAGGCGATTTTCCTTTCAGTGGTTGCACTTCTCCATCGGCAATCCTTGCAAATGGACCTTCCAGTTTTTCCATCACCCTATCAAATTCAATGCCCATCTGATAGGCCAGTGTCCATCCTGCAGCATCATATGGTGCGATGGGTGGGCCACCGGGATATTGGAAGTCGTTGGGATGGTCTTGTGGTTCAAACATGTCGATGATGTGTGGACGAAAAGCCTGATCGCATTGTACGACGAGTGAACCTGCAGGATAATTTTTCCCGTTGGCGCTGAAATCAGCTGTTGCTCTATGCACCACAATGCCCGTGCGGATCAGAGCGTTTGCAAACCTTGTGGCTGTAGCGAAATCTGCCTGGCTGTATGGGATGATATAGGCCCTTGCATCACGGAGCACAGGGTTCTTGAAAACACTGTCATAGAATTTCATGGGAATATTGCCGCCATTTCTTCCCATGCCTTCTGATCCAGCAGCACCAACACTGGGTGTTTGTTCTTTTTTGAAACGCTCAGTGATCTCATCGCTTCT
>CALPWM020000040.1 GCA_943327275.2 Chitinophaga pinensis | reverse complement strand
TGTATGCATCGTAAATATTGCGTTGCTCCTCTTCCATTTCACAGAACAGGATGGTCTCTGTTTTTTCCGGAAGGTCTTTTGCCACCTGCTCTTTGGTACGCCTGAGGATGAAAGGAAACAAGAGTTTTTTCAGGTGTTCCTTGTGCTCCCTTTCGCCAAACTTATCGATAGGCGTGGCAAACTCATTCCTGAAATATTCAACACTTCCCAACATGCCTGGATTCAGGAAGTTCATCTGTGCGTAGATGTCGAAAGTATTGTTCTGCAAAGGGGTACCGCTCATGCAAAGCCTGTTTTTTGCATTCAGCAAACAGGCCGCTTTGGTCACCTTGCTCTGCGGATTCTTGATGGCTTGTGATTCATCCAATACGATATAATCAAAATTCGTTTCAAGCATGAACTTGATGTCACTGCGGAGGGTGCCGTAAGTGGTGATGATCACATCATGGTCCACAAATATTTTCTTGTCGCGGATCCTTTCTCCGCCATGGTGGATGCGGTAGGTCAGCTTGGGCGTGAATTTCTTGATCTCATTTTCCCAGTTGAACATCAAGGTAGTCGGACAAACAACGATGGCTGTCATGCTTTCATTGTTGTCTCGGAAGCGTTGCAGCGAAGACAAGGCCTGGATGGTTTTACCAAGACCCATGTCATCTGCGAGGATGCCGCCCCAGCCCACTTCCGTGAGATAGTTCAACCAATGGTAACCGGCAACCTGATATGGTCTGAGAATCTCTGCCAATTGTGTAGGAGGATCAACTTCATTGATCCTGTTGAAAGACCTCAGCCTTTCATATTTTTCTTCCAGCTTGATCATCACCTCTGTTTCATCAATGTTGTTGTACAACTCATCGATGACACTGAGGTGATACTTTGAAAGCCTTAGCTGGTCTGTTTTTCCTTCTCCTACCCTAAAAAGCAAAGAATATTTTTTAAGCCACTCATCGGGCAGAATACCAAGGGTTCCATCGTTCAACTGAACAATTTGTTGCTTGTTGTTGAGGGCACGCTTGATCTCTTCGATAGACACTTTCTGATCACCAAAAATGATCTCCACTTTGGCATCGAACCAGTCCACGCCATTGCTGATCTGTATCCTGGTCTGTGGTTTTGCAGTATTGAACCTGTAGTTTTTCAGGACCTCAAAGCCAATGACTGGCACCTGGAATTCCTTCATTGCATCTACAAACAGGAAGAACCAGTTGTTCCGCAATACTTCTGTTCCTTTCAACACCAGGTTGAAACTGTTTTCAGTATTGATAAAATTGGAATGCAGCGAGCCCAGTTTTTTGACAAAATCCCTTTCCTTCTCCAGGTCTCTTTTGATCATTTTGATCTTTCCATTTTCAGGCAGAAAGATCGTTTCCTTGTCTGTATATTTTACTTCGTATCCCTGGTAAAGGAATACAGGTGTAAAGACCAGGTACTCATTTTTTTCCTGGAGTTGTAATTTGATTTCAGGCTCTCCATTGAACAACTCTGTCATCAAAGACTTGTCAAAATCAACTTTGTATTTTCTTGCAAATGGCAAGACTTCACGCTCCAGAAATTCAGGCCATTTCGAAAGGCTTATTTTTCTGTTTCTCTCCGGAATGAAAGCCGTGACGGCTTCAAGGTCTTCTAATGAATTCCAACAATACAATTGATCATTGAAAAGGGCAAGGAGCGCAGAAGACCATTCATTGGCCGTCAACTCAATGTCCCACTCTTCAATGAATGCCACAGGTGTTATGGTTGCATGCTTTTTTTCAAGCGCAACCTGCAATCCGGGCTTCATCCTTCCGCTTCCAATCCCAACCTTCACCAGGTTGGCCGTTGTGAAAGACTTGCCTGGTAATAGCTTCAGGAACAGCGTGCGTTCAGCATGCTCTGCAAACAGCTTGACGATTTTGGGATGCAGATATTCGTCTATGAGCAAGGTTGTTTCTGCAGGAAGGCCCTCTTCTTCAGAATAAATGATGTTTTCCCAAATGCCGGAGAAAGGCGAATTGCGGCTGACGTATTTGTCAAGTTCTGAACGTTGTAATTTTCTGACAGCATTCATCAATGAAATGTCTTCCGTGACCAGCTCTGTGGTTGGCACATATTTGGAAAGGTCTATGTGCTCAACCTTCCCAAGGAATTCCATGTTTTCCTGATCAAACTCTCCACAGACCAACTCAACATTGAAGCCCGGATATTTACCGGGCGTTTCAATAAAGACTACGCCAAGCCTTTGAGATGAAACCACGGGTTCACTGATTGCACTGACCACTTCAGTCACTTCTTCTTTTCGCTGAACCACAGGCTTCTCCTCAACAATAGGTGTTGTCACCCTTTTGACTGTTGGATCAAGCACCCTAAGGAAGGGCTTTCCATCTTTATAGGTAAATTCAAATTTTGTCTGCCAGTCGGGTTCATTCATGCTGTACCCATAGATCCCCAACAATTTGTTCTTTTCCTTGTCCCAGTTGCGGATGGTATCAAAATACAAACTCCCGTATGCATTCAAGAGCTGGAGAAAAAGAACTGTTTTGTGTACGCAGAGCGGATGTGTTTCCTCTGTACACTTGCAGGAAGTATCAAAATTGCGCTCCTCATTCCTTTGGATGACCAATGGGAAAACCTCACCATTGAATTCGAGCTTGGCTTCTACCCTTTCATCTTTTGCGCTGATGATGGTGGCTTTCGTCGTCCTGAGCACCACTTCGGCTTTCTCGCAAACCTCTTGGGTAGCAAGCATCCGAATGGTGCGAAGTTCGATCTGCTTCATCTTGATGACCGTATGCCGCTGATCGTACTTGATGGTGTTGTCACCAATCATGTTCTTGTCTACAAGATCCTGCAGCTGCAACAAGGCAGCGGCTTCATGCCTGCAGATATCACCAAGGTTGTACGGACAAGAACAACGCAAGGCCATGGCGCGTGGATCTTTGTATTTCTGCACATGAACCTTGTAGAACGTGCTGTAATTGTCATCTTTGACCCTGAAGCTTACAGCACCGAGAAGATCGTCGTATTCAATGAATTCAACATATCCTATCGCATGAATCTTTTTGCCACGACGGATGACTTCGTCCGTTCCGTTGTTGTAAATGAATTTCAGTAGATGCGATAATGACATGGACGATGTTGGGTTAATCTGCGAAATTAATGCAAAAGAACCCTATTCTTATCGGTTGACAACTATAAATTACTAGTCGCGAAAAACAAGAAAAATATGGAAAAAAATCAGTAAATTAAGCGGTTTTCAATTACTGATATGTGCGGTTTTATGCCTCCAATACCAACCTGTCTCCTCTGAAAATGGGAAGCACATTGGCCACATCGGCAGTTAGGCAGTAGCGGATGTCTTTTTCCAAACCATAGTTCATCAGGCGATGGTAGTGCGTGGCACCACGGCGTTCCATAAAACCGAACCTGTCTTCGCCAGCTTCAAGGAACAGGCTTTCGGCCATCTTGGAAGCATCGCAATGGATTTCAACATGTGATTTGATCCTGTTGATAACAGCACCTGCAAACATGGTGTCTTCCATGTTGACCCTGTCTTTCCATGCGGAGCATCCCAGGAAAACATCCTTGTCTGATGCCAATAGGTGATCACAAACAGCAGAAAGATTGGGGAATGATCCGGTGATGATTTCAGGTGCACCGCTGTCAAGGGCCATGTGCAAGAGCTTGGTTCCATTGGTGGTGGTCAACACCAACAATTTGTTCTCAATGAATTCCCTGGGGTATTCAAATGGTGAATTGCCATAGCTCAATCCCTCTGCAACCCTGCCATCACGCTCACCGGCTGTAATGCCGTTGAGTTCGGCGCCGAGCGCTATGCAGCGTGGTACTGTAGCCACAGGCATTACCGCCTCAGCACCATTGTACAATGCAGTGGCGATGGTAGATGTAGCCCGCAAAACATCAATGATTACTACAACGCTGTTGCTGATGTCATACAAGTTGAGGAATGCGGGTGATAGGGATGTGATAAGTTTTCTCGGTTGCGCGCCCATCAATGCTATTTTACAAATGGAAGCTGAACCACAACCGCCTTGATCTGCTTGTCGCGGATATCAACAAAAATTTCAGACCCAACAGCAGCAAATTCTGAAAGCACATAGCCCATGCCGATGCCCTTGTTGAGTGTTGGGGATTGTGTACCGGAAGTAACACGGCCTATGAGGTTTCCCTCTTCATCCCTGATCATGTAATCATGTCGTGGGATGCCGCGGTCTACCATTTCAAAGCCAACCAGTTTTTTTTCAACGCCGGTTTCTTTTTGCTTCTTCAAAAATGTGGAGGAAGTAAATTCTTTGGTAAACTTCGTGATCCATCCCAAACCCGCTTCGAGCGGTGTGGAATAATCATCGATATCATTGCCATAGAGGCAATATCCTTTTTCCAACCTCAGGGTATCTCGGGCACCCAAGCCTACAGGCTTGATGCCGGATGCAGCGCCAGCTTCGAATATGGCGTTCCAGATCTTGACGGCATTGTCTCCCTCGTCTTCAAAATAAATTTCAACTCCGCCCGCACCCGTATAGCCGGTTGCGCTTACCAAAACATTTTCAACGCCGGCAAAAAGGCCTTTTGAAAATGTATAATATTTCATGTTGAGGATGTCCATCTCCGTGAGCGGTTGCAAAACCTTGGTAGCGTTAGGCCCCTGAATGGCCAACAGACAGGTCTTGTCTGAAATATTGTGCATTTCAACCTTCCCCTGGTTGTACTCCTGGATCCAGTCCCAATCTTTTTTGATGTTGGAGGCATTCACCACCAACATGTATACCTTGTTTTGATCCACACAATAGACCAGCATGTCGTCCACAATGCCTCCGTTCTGGTTGAGGATGCAGCTGTACTGCGCCTGACCGTTTGTTAACTTGGAGGCATCGTTGGAACTGATCTGTTGGATCAAAGCCAAAGCATTCTCACCCTTCAGGATGAATTCGCCCATATGGCTCACATCAAATACACCAACATTGTTGCGCACGGCCTGGTGCTCGTCGTTGATCCCGGTATAGGATATGGGCATGTTGTAGCCTGCAAACTCGGCCATTTTAGCGCCAAGTGCCTGATGGAGATGGGTGAAGGGGGTCGATTTCATGGGGGCAAAGATAATTCTATCTCCCCATCTTCAACAAATTCATGGCGCCGAAGAACAATCTTCTTGGATTGGAGGAGGTGCCCGTTGCCGGATCATCCTCTCTATCAGCCATGGCGGTGGTATTGATCTTGACGTTGACCGTAGTATCTCCCTCTTTGATGTTCATCTCCATTTCTTCAATCTTCTTGTTTTCCTTTTCAATTTCTTCTTTCATTTTTTGGATCCTGTCCATCAACTCACCCTTATCGGAACCATCTTCATCCTTGAACTTCTTTTCAATACCCGTTTCTTTCATGATGTACCAAACGCCGCTTGTCCAGATATTATCATCATCATAATCATCGTCAATGTTGATGGACAAACCATTTGGACCCCCCCTGACAGAATACCAGTTCAGGTTATTGGCTTTTCCATCCACATATATTTCCTTGCCAACAGGCACTTCAATTTTCACGATCACCTGCTGGTTGTGAAACTTGTTTTGGGTTGTGATGGGAAAGGCATCTGGAAGACTAAGGATGCTGTCGTATTGCTCAACTGCATAGGATATTTGCTCTGCAATGATTTCCGCATTCCTGGGTGAAGAAGACCTTGCGCGTTTGATGAGCGTAACATGGAAACTGTCGTCGCGGCTTTTTTCAAGCTTGATACGGATGTTCCTTAGCAATACACTGTCTTCATTCGCTGAAAGCATTACATCCGATGACCTGTAGCGATCCTGGTCATCATTGTCGTCCCAATCCAAATCCAGGGGATAGTACTGTCCTTCGGCATCTTTGAACTCGACTTTCAACTTACCTGAAGATGGTTGAACAATGCCAACTGCTGAGGTGATTTGACCAGGGCGTTTGAATTCTTTGGAAACCGTTGCCACCAGCATCACGGCCGATACCCAACCCAGGGCCCACAAAATGCCAAATGTCAGGGCGATGTATGGGTTTTTTGTTTTAGAACCTGCAATCCTGCGGACCAGCCACTGCACCAGGGCTACAACAGGAACTGCAATGAAAAAGATAAGGGTACTCCAGGCATAGCCCTGGATCTGGGAACTGTTGACGGCAAAATCCTTGAGGGGCAAGAGCATGTTGAATCCTGCAAACAAGGCCACCAGCCCGGCAATCATTCCTATAGCGATCACACCCAAAACAAAGAACACGATAAACTTGAAGACACCAACCAAAAACCTGCCAAAACCGCCTCCACTGCGCCTTAGGGCAGGACCTGCTTCACCAGCAAAACGCTGGGCGGTCTCCTTTGCTTCCTGACCAAATTCAGTGGCCTTTGTCGAAAAGTCTTGTTTCCATTTGCTGGCATTGTCTGTAAAATTTTTCTTCACGCCCTGCATTTCATCCTGCACCTTGTTTTTGATCGACTCAAGATCAACTTTTTCACCTTTCATTTCCAGTTTTTCGGATGCCGTAACCGCTTTGGGCACAACAATCCATAGGATCAGGTAGATCAGAAACCAAGTACCAAAAGGAAGGGTGATGGCTCCCCTGAAATGAACCCAATGAAACAGGCCTTCGAAAGCACCCAGGATAAAAGGAAGTGCAAAAATCAAGCGGGGGATCCAGACGGCTATATTAAAATATTGTGCAATACCACTGGCCACACCGCCAAAAACCTTTTGGTCTGCATCACGGTACAATTTTCTGGTAACGGCAGTATGGTTCATGAATCGCTCGGGCAGAATCGCCCACAGCACTATATACAATACGAGACCAAATCCGAATGAACCTACTGTCAGCATGGCAAACAAAACACGGACAATGGTTGTGTCAATCCTCAAATATGCTCCCAGTCCGCTACAAACACCACCCAATATTTTCTCATTGCTGTTCCTATAAAGGGAGCCGCGGGGCTCGGAGGCATTGGTTGAAGAGGTTGAAGAAGTTGAGGAGGTCGAACTGTAGTTTTCTTCAATGATGACATCGTCAAATTGCTCCGGGCGGCCGATGCTGGCAATGATGGCAGCAACATGTTCCACGCTGATAAAGGTTGATTGCCCAGCTTTCAGCTTTTCGGTGAAAAGCTCAGCGATGCGGTTCTCGATGTCATTGATGATCTCTTCTTTCCCCTCTTCGTTTACAAAATGATTGCGGAGGCTTTCAATGTATTGTTTCAATTCTTCAAACGCCGGTTCCTCAATCGGGATTACCCTGCCCTGGAAATTGATATTGATTACTTTGTTCATGGTCTAAGTTTGTACGTTAAGATTGATGGTTGTTGCTAAGGCTTATGATATTCAGGCTTGATCAGTTGTGGGATGGATGTTCTCATATGTTGAACTGGGTTCCGTACTGGTGGATTGCTCAGGTTTCGCTTGGATGTCGCCCTTTTCTTCAACCCCTTCAACCTCTTCAACCTTTCTTCCTTCGGCAGGCAGGTTCAACCCTTCAACCCCCTCAACCCTCTTTCCTCCAATCACCCTCTCCACCGAATCACTCATTTCCCTCCAGGTGGTCTCCAGCTCCTTGTAAAAAGCTGCACCCTTCTCCGTCAATGAAAAATATTTTCGGGGCGGCCCGCCAGAGCTCTCCACCCAACGGTAGGCAAGCAGGTCCGCATTCTTTAGTCTTGTAAGCAGGGGATAAAGAGTTCCCTCAAGAATATTGAGGTGGGCCTTTTTCATCTCTTCGATGATATCACTGGGATAGGCTTCTTCGCGCTGAATGATGGAGAGGATGCAGAATTCAAGCACCCCTTTCCTCATCTGACTTTGTGTATTTTCTATGTTCATGGTCCTGTTTTGAACGTGAAAGATCCAATAACAGGACAAAGATATGTACTATTAGAATACTATGCAATACATAGTACTAATATTTTACCAGTACTTTAGAAATATTTAACTAAAAGCATTTTTTGCTGCCTTCCACCGATGTACCTGAAAGTTTTGCCATCATAAAAGCCATCTTCCTCCAGCATGATCCGGATTTCTTTCCCCCACTCAGGTATAAGGGTGGATGAATTCAGTTCGATGGAATAGGCCGTGTTGGGGTATAATTTATAGTCTCCGCTGCCCGGAACACCGTCCTGCTTGTCCCACATGCCAATGGTCGGACCGGCAGCATGTCCATGCAGTCCGAGAGGATGGGTATAGATGCTGGGCACAATTCCCTCTGATTTGGCCTGTTTTATTGCAGCAAGCAGCATTTCATTGCCACTTCTGCCCGTTTTAAACTGGTTGGTCAGGATGTCTTGCAGTCTGTTGCTGCTGGCAAAGGCCTTTTTGATGGAAGCCGGAGCATCGGTTTCACCGGGTTTCAAGACATAAGCGTGTTGTTGAACATCCGTATTCAGCCTCAGGTAAGTGATGCCAAAATCCACATGCAATAAATCCCCAGGTCGTATCACATCGTCCTTGGGCCGATTGGAGAAGCTCCTCAGGTGTTCGAAGTTGGCCGTATCGTTTCTTTGGACGGCGACAGAAGGATGAAACCAGGTGGAAAGCCCCATCGATGTAACTTTCTGACGGAACCACCATACAAGGTCATCTGTAGTGGTGATGCCCGGCGTGATGACCTTGGCAGAAAAACCTTCGGCAATGATATCATGTGAAATCTTGACCAGTTGAGGATAGACCTGCATTTCCCTTTCCGTGCGGCTCTCGAGCCATCCAACCGCCAATGATTCTGCCGAAACCACCCTTGTTTTGAATTTGGCCGGAAGCATATTCATGAACATCTCGTAATGTGAATGGTCCAGGCCATCGGCATGACCAAAATCAACCGAGGTGTTCAATGCAATCTTGCGGGGTTCTCTTGTTTGAACGATATCTTTCAATGCATCCCACTGATCCGGAAACCTGGTCATGTCCCATGCGGCCTTGATTGATTCGCCAACATTGTATCTGGCAATCGCCAGCTTCTCCACCTGTTTTTTGATCGTATCATTGTAAAAAACCAGCATGGTTGTTCTTCTGGCCGATAACCAGGTAGAAGGCAGCATGGTTTTGAGGACCGGGTCTTCATTGTATTCCCGGGAGATGATTACCCACATATCAATCCCCGTGCGTTGCATCAACTGCGGTAACAAGACGCTGAAGCGTTCATTCAGGATCTCATCCACCACGCGCGATTGCTCACGTTCGGACAATACCTGTGCCTGGGAAAAATGGAGAAAACAAAATGAAAGGAGTAGAAGAATGGAATGCTTTTTCATGGTACAATTTACAAAAGTTGAGATGAAGGAGGAGGGATTGAGGGCTGAAAATTCCAAGCACCATTGGAAATAAACGTTTGAGTAAGATATTTGTATAGGGTAAGGAACAATGCCCCAACCAAATGGAGAAACAACATTCATATAAAGCAACCATTAAATGGACAGGAAACAAAGGAACAGGCACTGATGGTTATAGCAATTATGAAAGGAGTCATCAGATAATTATCGATCATAAAACAGCAATTTCCTGTTCCTCAGATCCTTCATTTCGTGGTGATAAAACAAAACACAATCCCGAGGAGCTTTTGTTATCCTCCTTGTCTTCCTGCCATATGCTTTGGTATTTGCATTTGTGTGCAGAAGCGGGAATCATTGTTACAGATTATATTGATACAGCAACAGGAACAATGGTTGAAACTTCAAATGGTGGTGGAAAATTCACAGAGGTCATTTTAAACCCAATCGTTACGGTAGCTGAAGAACAAATGATTGTTAAGGCAACTGCGTTACACAAAAAGGCGAATGAACTTTGTTTTATAGCAAATTCAGTAAATTTTCCAGTAGAGCATTACCCAATGACTAAAAAACATCAATGAGAAAAATCACCACAATCTTGTTGATTTCATCAATGTAAATATTCACATGCTCATCATCTTTGCTTATTAGTCATTTAATAAAATGATAAATTCAAACATTTGTTTCCTTAATAGGAAACTATTAATTTTGTAATACGGTGAGATGGGAATAGATTTTGATGTTGAATTTCTTGAAGAGGCTTTAGTGTTTTTGAATGATCTGAATGAAAACGAAAGAAGGAAAGTCATTTACAACATTGATAAATTGAGATTTAAGCCAGATCCGGTGTTGTTAAAAAAATTAACGTCAGAAATATGGGAATTCAGAACCCAGTATAATAGTAAATGTTTTAGAATTTTTGCATTCTGGTATAACGCTGATCAACAAAAAAAACTGATAATCGCAACACATGGTATCATCAAAAAGTCAAATAAAACTCCCAGGCAAGAAATCGAACGTTCAGAAAGGATCAGAATTGCGTTCATCAAAGCTAAAAGTTCGTACAAACAAGGGAGGTGAGTTGAAGACATATAGCCTTGATGTAGTCAAGAATAAATTCTTAGGAAAAAAGGGTACATCAAAACGCGATGCCTATGAAAATGAGCTTCGACTTGACTTACTCGGTGAAACAATTCGTCAAACACGTATTCAACGAAATCTTACTCAAGAACAACTCGGCCTACTCGTTGGCGTGCAAAAAGCACAAATCAGTAAAATAGAAAACAACTTCAAGGATGCAAGAATCAGCACCATCCTCAAAGTGTTTGATGCACTTAAAACGAAGATTATTTTGACAGTTGTAAAGTCATGAAACAATGAGCATATTTAAACTCAACTACTCCACAATCCTCAACTTCGCATAGTTCAGCATGATTTTCTTTTCACCGTTGAGTTTGAACTTGATGGTGGCAATGGGGTTATGGGCAGCGCCTTCCATTTTCAGTACTTCCCCAAAACCAAACTTCTGGTGCTCAACCTGCTGGCCGGCTTTGAGATCAGTGGTGTCACTGGGCCTGAAGTCTGCCGATGGTTGGTGCGCAACTGTTTTGGAAACAGGTGGTTGAACGGGGAGATAGGTTGGTTTTTCCGGTTGTTTCTTGGGCTCATTAAAATAAGTACGGTTTTGCGGCGTGGCACTGCCGGATCCGCCCCATCCCCTCATGCGCTCTTGTGCAGAAGGACCTCCGGACGACTGGTTCCGGAATCCACCGCCGGCATAAGAACGGTCCAAATGGTCTTCTGGCAGTTCGTTGATGAACCTGCTGGGTTCATTCTGCACCACTTGGCCAAATTTATAGCGTGTATTGGCATAGCTGATCCAGAGCTTGTGCTTGGCGCGTGTAATCACTACATAAAACAACCTTCTTTCCTCTTCCAGTTCTTCGCGCGTATTGATGCTCATGGCACTGGGGAAAAGCATTTCCTCCAGACCCACTGCAAAAACACAGGAAAACTCCAGTCCTTTTGCGGCATGGATGGTCATCATCTTAACGGTATCCGCATGCTCATCCTTATCATCGGCATCGGTCAGCAAGGTGATCTGCTGCAGGTAGGCAGAAAGCAACACATCTTCCCGCAGGGGCTTCTTTGCATCAGCATACTCAGGACCATTTGCCTCAACCTCAGGAATCCCGCTAAAAAGATCCGTTTTCTCCTCTTCATCATCAGTTCTCACCTCGTTCCTGATTGATTCATCCAACATCACCCCATCCTCATCAATCTGCGCGCGGTTCTGCTTGTCATCCACCCACTCTTTGATGGAGTTCAGCAATTCCTGCACGTTCTCATAGCGCTGAACACCTTCTGTGCTCTTGTCGTTGAATAGTTCCCTGACCAGGCCGGTCTGCTTACCCACATGAAAAGCCACATCATAGGCATTGCTGTTCTTGAGCATGCTGGCAAAGCTCTTGATCATGAGCACGAAATTCTCGATTGCTTCGAGGGTTCCGGCCTTGAAACCAAACGATGCCGCACGGGTAAGCACATCCCACAAGGTGATGGACTGTTCATTGGCTACAAGGATCAACCGGTCAAGCGAGGTTTTACCAATGCCCCTGACGGGGAAGTTGATGATGCGCTTGAGCGCCTCTTCGTCTCTCGGGTTGACAATGATCCTGAGGTAGGCAACATAATCCTTTACCTCTTTGCGCTGGTAAAAGCTGATGCCTCCAAAAATGGTATAAGGAATGTTCATCCTCCGCAGTGATTCTTCCATTGCACGGCTTTGTGCGTTGGTCCTGTAGAGAATGGCAAAATCCCTGTTGAAAAAATGGTTCCTGAGTTTTTGTTCCTGTATGGCATCGGCCACAAACTTTCCTTCATCATTATCAGTCATGGTTCGGACCAACCTGATCTTGTCTCCCTCACTATTCTCCGTCCACAACTCCTTTGGTATCTGTCCCTTGTTGTTGCCAATCACCTGGTTGGCCACATTCAGGATCTGTTTGGTACTCCTGTAATTCTGTTCCAGCTTGATGACCTTCACATCATCATAGTCCTTTCTGAACAAAAGGATGTTCTCAATAGTGGCCCCGCGAAACGCATAAATTGATTGCGCATCATCGCCCACCACGCAGACGTTCTCATGCATGGCACCAAGGAGCTTGATGATCTCGTACTGGGCAGGATTGGTATCCTGGTACTCATCAATCATGATGTACCTGAATTTATGTTGGTACTTGCTGAGTGCATCAGGGAAGCGGCTTAATATGAGGTACATATTGAAGAGCAAATCATCAAAATCCATAGCACCGTTTTTAAAACAACGTGAGCTATAGGCTTTGTAAATTTCTCCAATCATCGGACGATTGGCTTTGGCATCTTCCTGATTGAGGAGGTAATCGTTTGCATATTCTTCCGGACCAACAAGTGCATTTTTAGCCATGGAAATCCTGTTCAATACTGTAGCAGGCTTGTAATGCTTTTCATCTAGGTTAAGGTCTTTTACCACAGCTTTAATCACCGACCTGGCATCATCTGTATCGTAAATGGTGAAACTCGAAGGATAACC
>CALPWM020000039.1 GCA_943327275.2 Chitinophaga pinensis | reverse complement strand
TTACCGAGCAGGTAAAACATGACGAAAATCAGCTTTCCCCTTGAGCATTCTCATCAACACCCGTTGCTTGCAAAAATACCTTTGAGCAAAATCATCAGTTGAGCGTCATCATCATTCTGATCATCGTCAGTCTTCTTGTAGCATCAGGTTTCCTGATCGCCTTCATCTGGTCAGTGTCCCATGGCCAATATGATGATGATACATCTCCCTCTATCCGCATGCTATATGATGACCACCCCAAGACAACAACTCCCTCAAACAGCCAAAACCCCTAACATGCACATTGAAAAGTTCTCTTACGACAACAGGATCGTCAGAAATTTCGCCTTTGCCACTGTCATCTGGAGCATCGTTGGTATGCTCATCGGTGTATGGGTAGCACTGCTCATGGTGTTTCCTGAACTCAATATCGGTGGCATACCGGTGGGAAAAGAAACGATTGGCCTCAGCTTCGGAAGGCTCAGGCCCCTGCACACCAATGCTGTCATTTTCGCCTTTGTTGGCAATGGTATTTTCATGGGCTACTATTACTCGATCCAAAGATTGCTCAAGGCTCGCATGGCCAGTGACCTGTTGGGGAAAATCCACTTTTGGGGATGGCAACTGATCATCGTTGCTGCAGCCATCACCATTCCCTTGGGCATGTCTACCGGAAAGGAATACGCAGAACTTGAATGGCCCATTGATATTGCCATCACCCTGATCTGGGTGGTATTTGGGCTGAACATGTTCATGACCATCCTTAAAAGAAGAGAGCGTCACCTGTATGTTGCCATCTGGTTCTACATCGCAACTTTTGTAACCATTGCCGTACTTCATATCGTTAACTCCATTGAACTTCCCATTTCACCATTCAAAAGTTACTCCTGGTATGCAGGAGTGCAGGATGCCCTGGTGCAATGGTGGTACGGACACAATGCCGTTGCTTTCTTCCTGACAACACCCTACCTAGGGCTGATGTACTATTTCATGCCCAAGGCTGCCAACAGACCTGTATATTCTTACAGGTTATCCATCATCCATTTCTGGGCCCTGATCTTTTTGTATATATGGGCGGGGCCACACCACCTCTTGTATACTGCCCTTCCCAACTGGGCTCAGTCGCTTGGGGTTGTCTTCAGCTTCATGTTGATTTTTCCCAGCTGGGGAGGCATGATCAACGGTTTGCTCACGCTTCGTGGTGCATGGGATAAAGTAAGGGAGGATGTAATCCTGAAATTCATGGTTGTTGCAGTTACTGCCTACGGTATGTCCACTTTCGAAGGCCCGATGCTTTCACTGAAAAATGTGAATGCGATTGCACATTTCACCGACTGGATCATTGCACATGTGCACGTGGGTGGGCTCGGATGGAATGGCATGCTGACTTTCGGTATCCTGTATTGGCTGATTCCAAGGATTTATAAAACAGATCTTCACTCCAAGAAACTAGCGAATGCCCATTTCTGGATTGCTACCTTGGGAATTCTTTTTTATGCAGTACCCATGTATTGGGCAGGATTCAAGCAAAGCCTCATGTGGAAAGAGTTTACGGATGCAGGCAACCTGAAATATCCTTTCCTTGAAACCGTCAACCAGATGAGGCCTTTCTATGCACTGCGGGCATTCGGGGGAACACTGTATTTCGCTGGCGCCTTGCTGATGATGTACAACCTTGCAGCAACAGTTAAAAAAGCCAAAGGCGTTGTTGATGATGATGCAGAGGCCCCTGCCCTCGAATCAAGCTATCAGGCACATGGCACAGAACATTGGCACAGGCCTATTGAAAGAAAACCTTTTCCTTTTTTGGTGCTTACACTGATTGTCATTTTGATTGGCGGCGCGCTGGAACTCATTCCAACATTTCTGGTCAAATCAAATATCCCAACCATTTCAAGCGTGAAGCCTTATACCCCACTTGAGTTACATGGCCGCGATATTTATGTGCGTGAAGGATGTTATACCTGCCACTCACAAATGGTCAGGCCATTCCGTTCTGAAACGGCTCGCTATGGTGAATATTCCAAGGCCGGTGAATTCGTCTACGACCATCCCTTCCAATGGGGGTCCAAAAGATCCGGACCAGACCTTGCCAGAGAAGGAACAGGCAACAACAAAAAGTCCAACAGCTGGCATTATAACCATTTTGATAATCCGCAGGCCCTGTCTACCGGATCCATCATGCCGGCCTATTCATTCATGCTGGATCATGAACTTGATACCAGTACAACGGCTTCCAAAATAAGAGCGATGCAAACACTTGGCGTTCCCTATGAAGATGGATATGCTTCCAAAGCCAATGCAGACCTAATGCAGCAAGAGAATCTTATTGTTGATAACCTCAAACAGGATGGCATACAGACAGCGCCCAACAAGGAGATCATCGCTTTGATTGCATACATGCAACGCATGGGCGTTGACATTGAGAAATTCAAAACAACCAAAAACTGATACCATGTTCAAGTTCATCAAACAGTATGCTGAGAAGATTGATGGCATAGAAATCTATCCCATCCTCAGCCAAATCATTTTCATTGCATTTTTTGTCTTGGTACTCGTGTATGTAAGCAAGATGAAAAAAACCAGGATTGATGAGATGAAAAAAATGCCACTTGACCAATAACCTCCAAATCAAGAAAGATGTCAGAATATAATCAAACATACCTGTTAATTGCCATTGCAATCGTATTGGTAGCAGTAATATGGATTCTTGCACAAGTGCTGATCATCCTTTCAAAATCAATCCTGAAAAAAAGAAAATCAGGAATGGATTATAAAAACCTGATCATCATCCTGATGTGCTCTGTATTGAGCTCTACAGCATCTGCACAGGATAATTATTGGGTAAAAGGATTGGATACCAAAGGCAAGATTGGTGGCATGGGAAGCATGGATTTCTTTGCCATGTCCACCGTCATTGGCCTTGAACTGATGATCATTGTTTACCTGTCCATCATGATCCGCAGGTCCTTCAGGGAGCTCTCCGGAGAAGCCGATGCCGCACTTGCAAAAGCAGGCGAACCTTCATCTTTATCAACATGGTGGAGCAACTTAGACAAAAAGTGGATGACCCGTGCAGTGCCTGTAGAGAAAGAAGCAGATATCCTGCTGGACCATGACTATGATGGCATCAAGGAACTGGACAATGCACTTCCGCCCTGGTGGAAATATGGATTCTATATCACCATCGTTGTTGCCTTTGTGTACATATACGAGTTTCATTTTTCAGGTGACGGAAAAAATCCTGAACAGGAATATGCTGCTGAAATGGCAGAAGGGATGAAGCTGGAAGAAATCTACAAAGCAAAAACAAAAAACCTCGTGGATGAAAACAATGTTGTCCTTTCCGATGCCACTGGTATTGCAGAAGGAAAAACACTTTTCATACAATCCTGCATTGCCTGCCATGCAGCAGATGGAGGAGGAGGAATCGGCCCCAACCTAACAGATGAGTTTTGGATTCACGGCGGATCAATGAACAATATTTACAAAACCATCAAGATTGGATATGCTGAAAAAGGGATGCAATCATGGGAGTCTATGTACAGTCCTGTTCAAATGAAAAACCTTGCCAGTTTTGTGAAGTCATTGCAGGGCACAAAACCTGCTGTTCCCAAAGACCCTCAGGGCAGCATTGATCAAGCAATGGATTTACCTGCAGACAGCACAGCGCCAATGCCAAAAAAATAAAAGATGATCAAGGCAACAGAAAAAGAAAATATAATTGACCAGGCTTTCAGGGATTCCGTTGGCACCATTGACC
The DNA here is from genome assembly GCA_943327275.2 of Chitinophaga pinensis. Classification (GTDB taxonomy): domain Bacteria; phylum Bacteroidota; class Bacteroidia; order Chitinophagales; family Chitinophagaceae; genus Pollutibacter. Next base: position 9,157 of record CALPWM020000039.1, on the reverse strand, counting down.
AACAAGGGAAGCGCAAATATATTTTCCCAAAAAAACCGAAAGGTTCGCTCTACAACAAACGAACCATCGCGTCAGTTGTCTACCTCATTGTTTTTTTCTCATTGCCATTGATCAAGGTGCACGGAGAACCATTGATCATGCTCAATATCCTGAAACGAAAATTCATCCTTTTCGGACAAATATTCGGACCTCAAGACTTTTTCATTTTTGCCCTTGGGATGATCACCTTCATAGTATTCATCATCCTTTTTACTGTTGTCTTTGGACGCGTTTTTTGCGGATGGGCCTGCCCCCAGACCATTTTCATGGAAATGGTTTTCAGGAAAATTGAATACTGGATAGACGGCGACTTCAACAAGCAGCAACAGTTGAAAGTCATGCCCTGGAACGGTTTCAAGATCAGGAAGAGGGCCTTGAAAATTATTGTTTTCTATCTCATCTCTTTCCTGATTGCCAATTATTTCATGGCCTACCTGATCAGCATGGATGAAGTGATGCGCTATGTGCACGAAGGTATTGCTGCACACAGCGGTACTTTTTTTGCATTGATTGTTTTCACCAGTATTTTCTTTTTTGTTTATTACTGGTTCAGGGAACAGGTATGCATCGTTGTTTGTCCTTACGGCAGGTTGCAGGGTGTACTGCTTGATAAAAATTCCATTGTTGTTGCCTATGATTATCTCCGCGGGGAACCAAGAGGAAAAAAATCAACGGCCGATAAAACAGTGGGAGACTGTATCGATTGCAAGGCTTGCGTAAGGGTTTGCCCCACGGGGATTGACATCAGGAATGGCACCCAGCTGGAATGCATCAACTGTACGGCATGCATTGATGCCTGCGATGAGATCATGGATAACCTAGGCAGGCCTAAAAAACTGATCAAATACGCTTCTGAAAACAATATTGTAAAAAAGCAGAAGTTGAAGATTACAGCAAGAACCAAGGCCTATTCTGTTGTATTGCTAATCATCCTTTCAGCGCTTGTAGCACTCCTTGTTACACGCGATGATGTTGATGTGACCATTTTGAGAACCCCGGGAATGGTCTACCAAAAAATGCCTGGGGGCTACATTGGAAACCTTTATAGTGCAAGGATGTTCAACAAGACACACGAGGACATTAACATCAAACTCAGCATTGCATCGCAGGAGGGAGAAATCGAAATCATTGGTGCACCGCCGGTTGTTGGCAAAGAAAATTATGCTGTGGTTGTATTCCTGATCAAGAAAAAAGCAACACTCATCACAAAAAGGAACTCCACCATCCTGATTCAAGTGCAACCAAAGGGGCAGCCATCCATCACAAAAAAAACAAGCTTTATAGGGCCGGTTTCATTTTAATCATACTACCATGAAAATCAACTGGGGATACAAAATCATGCTGATCTATACGGTCTTTGCATTGGGCATTTTGACCATGGTCTTTTTATCTGCGAAAGAGAATCGAGACCTGGTTTCTGAAAACTACTATGCGGAAGAAATCGCTTATCAAAAACTGATTGACCAATCCTCCAAAACTGCCGCACTGTCTGCGCCGGTTGAACTGATATTATCAACCAATCAACTCATCATTCAATTGCCGAAAGAGTTTTATGGATTAAAGACAGATGGAGAATGGATACTTTATTATGCAGCAGACAAGGCGCGTGATATTGCGGGAAACATCCATACTGAAAATGGCAAGTATTCCATTCCCATTTCAACAGACGCAAGAGGAAATTACCTTTTCAAAATGCACTGGAAAGCTGGCAACAAGGAATACTATTTTGAAAAAAACATCTTCCTACAACAATGATGTTGGAATATGCCATACCCGCTTTGCTTTTGGGAATGGGCGGAAGCCTTCACTGCGTTGGCATGTGCGGCCCCCTCATGCTTGGATCCCTGTTGGGCAAGAATGGTCAAGGTTATCGCTTGCATGATTTCTTGCTTTACCATACCGGAAGGATTGGTGTGTATGCCATCTGGGGGATTGCGTTTGGCCTCATCGGCACATCAGTGAAATGGTTTGGGATTCAACAAAATATTTCACTCAGCCTTGGGATAGGGATGCTTGCGGTATTGCTGTTGATCAAATTATTTCCTCAAGCAGAAAAGATGATATCCGTTGTGCTTCTACCAAGGGTCATCCGTAGCCAATTGATTCCCTACCTGCATGCCAGATTCCGGGCCTCATCGTTCATGGTAGGCCTGTTGAATGGCCTCTTGCCCTGTGGCCTTGTATATGTTGCACTGGCAGGCGCCACAGCATCCCAGGACCCTTTATGGGGAGCAGGTTTTATGGTATTCTTTGGCATTGGCACCCTGCCTTTACTTGCAGCATTGTTGTTGCTAGGCAAAGGCTTGCAATCACGGGTAAGGCAACAGATGATCAGATGGTATCCTGTACTGATTGGTTGTATGGCAGTGATGCTGATCCTTAGGGGATTAGACAAGGGAAACATGTTAAGCCCTTCCCTAATACCTGGAAAGCATCTTGTTGTGCATTGTACAACTGAATGATGAGAGTCAGTTTTATTGGTGACCATCATTATTCAAGATGCATGCAATGAAAATTAGATTTGTAATGATAAAATATTCATCAAATTAAAAAATACAATTATGCTAGGAAATGGAAGATCGCTGTTAAGATCATCGTTGCTAAGACCTTCACTCTTGGAAGATGTCATGAAACCCTGGAATGAATGGGTGGATGAAAAATGGCCATTTTCCACCCAGACGCCAGCAGTAAATGTTAAAGAAACTGAGAAGAACTATGAAATTACACTGGCAGCTCCCGGCTTGCAGAAGAGTGACTTTAAGATCGATGTCAATGGATCAATGATCACCATCAGTGCAGAAAAAGATGAAAAAAAGGAAGAGAAAGATGAGTCTTTCACTAGAAGGGAATACAGTTATTCCTCTTTCTCCAGGTCTTTTTCCCTGCCTGAAGACATTGTCCAGGAAAAAATCGATGCCAACTATGTCAATGGTGAACTGAAACTATTGCTACCCAAAAAAGAGGAAGCAAAAAAGACAGTGCCCCAAAAGATCAGTGTACACTGATTTGACGCTCCCCCCTTCTGCAGGTGCAGAGGGGGGATATTTATTTAAAACTGTCCCCATGATGGTTAAAAACAAGATAATCAGTAGCAACACCCAACAATACATTTTTGAAAACTCCTCTTGGATCAGGCTTATTGAGTACCTGCACCAGGAGAATACGCACATGAAAAACAGGCTGTCTGAAATCATTGACCAAATAACGAACAAGGAAAGCCTCGGAATGGCAGAGCAATACCAAAACAGGTTTCTCACCAAGGATGACCTATATGATCACATGCTTCATGTGCTGACAGGCCAAGCCATCAAATGGAAGGAACTGAAATCAAAGCCAAGTACAGCCATCAGCACGGAAATCAAGAGAACACACAAAAAAATCAGGGAACAAATGGAATTCATTGAGCATGACCATGCCCTGATCAAGCAAGATTACAATACCTATCTTTCTGCTCTTCCCGTCAATAAAAAGCAATAGCCATTTGCGCAGTCATTAAGGGTTAATTGTACAATCCCTCAAGTTTCTTCTCATTCAGCAAAACAATGTTCCCGTCTTTGATATCAATCAACTTTTCAGCCCTGAAATCACTCAAGGTTCTGATCAGTGATTCTGTGGCCGTTCCTGCAATATTGGCAAGATCTTCCCTGGAAATATGAATGGAGAATGGTGTTTGCCCTTCTCCGAATTTGTGGCGCAACATGATCAGCGCATCTGCAACCCTCTTGCGCAGTGAGTTGTAAGCCAATCCAAGCAATTGATTTTCTTTCTCCGTTACATTTCCTGCAAGGATCTGCAAAAACTTTTTCATCACCACTGGGTTTTCCTTGATCAGTGCATCAAACTCCTCTCTGGGTATCATGGCAATTTCTGCATCCTCCATGGCCTCAGCAGTTTCATGGTATACAGAATTTTCAAGCAGTGCCATATAGCCAAAATAATCCCCTTCCCCAAAAAGCCCAACGGTTAGATCCTTGCCATCATCGTTTGATTTGTAGAGTTTTACTTTTCCTTTTTTAATGTGAAACAAACGGTTGGGATGGTTGCCTTCACTGTAGATCACATGCTTTTTCTTGTAAACATTCGTATTTCTGCCACTTGAAAGCTCCTCCCAAACGTCCTGTTTGCCAATGTCCTGAAGCAAATTCCTGATTCCATCCTGGCTAGATTCATATTTCTTGCGCAGGATGCTGACCTTCTTCAATCGTTGTTCAATGGCATTCAGCAATTCAATTTCTGTGAACGGCTTGGTCACATAATCATCCGCGCCCATTTCCATCCCCTTCCTGAAATCAGACCGCTCTGTTTTAGCTGTCAGGAATATGAAGGGCACATCTTTCAGTTCCTCATTCTTGTTGAGCATGTGCAATACCCCATAGCCATCAAGCACTGGCATCATTATATCACATATGATTACATCAGGCTTGGATGCAATTGCTTTTTCCACGCCGTCTTTTCCGTTTTCAGCGGTGATCACATTGTAATTGGCCAGCTCGAGAATCTCTGCAGTGTTTTCCCGGATCTCATGGTTGTCTTCAATCAATAGAATGGTGTTCATACGTTAAATTTTAAGGTGAATAGGGTTCCTTTTTCAAGTTCGCTGTCTACGGAAATAGTGCCTCCCATGAGCTCTACATATTTGGAAACAATATGAAGACCAAGGCCGGTGCCCTGTATGTTGGTTACATTGTTTGCCCTGAAAAATCTTTCAAAAAGATGTTTCTTGTCTTCCTCAGGAATACCAAGTCCTTCGTCCTTTACAGTAATGACAACATGCTCTTTATCAACAAGGCTGTTCACATCAATCATTGACTGGGTAGGCGAAAATTTAATGGCATTGGAGACCAGGTTGATGATGATATTCCTGATCAACGAAAGGTCAAGATTTGCATGTGTGTTCCCTTCATGCACATAGCGTATCTGCTGATGCTCTTTGAGAATAGGATAGATCTCACTCAAAATCAACTGCAGCTGTTCCTTCAGGTTGAAATCAGTAAAATGCAATTGAACCTTTCCTTCTTCAATTTTCCCCAGGGATAAGAATTCATTAAGGATATCCGTAAGGTTGCTGACGGCTGAACGGATCCTCAGGATATGCTTATCCCGTTTATCCTGCTCCATGGATTCAGTATATTTTCCTATCAGTGAAACAGAAGAGAGAATGGTGCTGAGCGGCGTCCTGAACTCATGCGATGCCATTGAAACAAACCTTGATTTAAGATCGCTCAACTCTCTTTCCTTGCTCAACGCCTCAGTAAGCTTTTGGGTGCGTTCTTCCACTTTCTGCTCTAGCTCTTCATTCAGTTTCTCAATTTCAAGGTTTACTTTTTCTACTTCTGCCTTCTGCCTTCTCAGCGTATTTTCTGTTTCCATACGCCTGGTAATGTCGATGATGAATGTGATCACATAAGGCTCCTCATCAATCATATAATGCCCAAGGCTTATCTCCACTGGAAACTCTTTACCACTGTGCTTCACTGCAAGCAATTCCATACCACGCCCCATTGGTCTGTTCTCCCTATGCTTTGCGTAATCTGCCCTATGCCCATGGTGGCGGATCTTGAAACGTTCGGGAATGAGGTCTTCCACTTTTAGTTTCGTTATTTTTTCTAACGAATATTCAAACAAAATTGTGGCTTGCTCATTCGCTAAAATGATCTCCCCATTTTTATTAACCAGCAAGATGGGCAAAGTGGCATACTGGAACAAGGCCTCAAACTTCTTGATTTCTCTGAACAGGTTTTCAGAAAAAACCCTTTGTGTATCAATGTTGATTACCCTTTGGAGATGAAATGTCTTTCCCTCAAAATTGAAGGAACTGATATCCAGCCTTCCCAGGAAAATATCGCCATGCTGTTTTACAAACAACACTTCTTCGCTCCAGTGGCCATTTCTTTTGATCGTATCCAATACCAATTCAGCAATCTCAGCATCCAAGCGATGCTTTCTAAAGCCCAGAAAAGAGAATTCCTTTATGAAAGTTTCCTGGTTTACATAACCAAACAAATGTATGTACGCGGTGTTGAAATAGAGCAAATCGTTGCCTTCTTCATCCCATACGGCAATGAACTCATCAGAAAACGCAGACCAAGCCTGCAACATGGAGGCATGAAAAGGAATGGGACTTATTGCCGGGTTCATAAACACGCGGTTAAGGTATCAAGAGTTTATTGATTCATCATCAAAAACTGATACAAGTTAAACAAAAAAGTGCCCTTGCGTAATTATGATTGAGCTCAGAGGGTAAAGCGAAGAAAAAGAAAAAACAGGGCCTGTATCATCAGGAAATATGGAGCAAACTTATTGTTGGCCTGAATCTTCAGGTACCCGAATGCGATGGAAACTGCAAAAGATATCACGAACCAACTGACATAGTTGAACAATGGTATTGTACCATCGCTCCAATTCCAGAAACCCAGCTTCATGGCAACAGGCTCCATGATCCAGTCAAAAGCTGTAGCGATGGATGCAGCAAGCAGTGCAACAGATAGCTTGCCCTTTATTGTAGTGTTATTAAACTTTTTGGCAACAACATGAGAAGCATAGACAATACAAAACCAGTTGATCCCAATCAAAACAGGCACACCAAATAACTTGCGACCAAAAACTTCACCATAGGCATAGTCTCCAAAAAGCAGCCCTGTATTGACTCCTATCATCTCTGTTGTCATACCGACCACAACAGCCATGAGGAAGGCCTGAACAAACTGAAGATTGATCTGCTGCTCATTGAGGATTAGCATGAGCAACATCAAGAAAAGATTGACGGGCGTGAATGGAATAAAGAAGGAAGGACTAAAAAACGCAATGCCAATGGCCCCTGAAAAATGCACCAGCACTGCCAAAAAAATTGCCCAATGGAAAGTGCTTTTCATCCAATATGGTATGTGTGTGTTCATGCAGGGCTTCCTATTAAATCGCTTACAATGGCAGCACTCTTCAAACAAAGTGGAATGCCTCCTCCCGGATGAACACTCCCCCCTGTAAAATAAAGTCCACTTGTTGTTGAGGTGAAATTGGCATGCCTGAGAAAAGCCGCCCATTTTGAATTTGAACTGGTACCATACAATGACCCCAGGTAGGAGTCTGTTCTGGTCTGTATTCCTTGAGGGGTCAACACTTCTTCAACCAAAATATCTTGTTCGATGTCTGCACCCAACATCCTGTTCAATTTCTTTACAATATGCTTTCTTACTCTTGCAGTTTCCATTTCCCAGTCTGCAGCTTCCATGGCAGGCGCATTGACCATCACAAACCAGTTCTCATTTCCCTCAGGTGCATTGCCCTTTTCCATCTTGGAACTGATGTTGATGTAGATGGTCGGATCATCATGAAATTTCTTTTCTTTGAAAAGGCAGTTAAACTCCTTCTCATATGTCTCGCTGAAGAGGATATTGTGCAGGTGCAATGCAGGAAATTCTTTTTTCATTCCCCAATAAAAAATCAGTGCACTGCTGCTTCTTTCATTGCGCAAAATCTTTTTTGCTCCCTGTTCATTGCCAAGCAATTTCTTGTAGGTAAAATATGCGTCCACATTGCTGATCACCGCATCTGCCGGAATGAAACTGCCATTGGCGATGATTCCGGTTGCTTTTCCCTGAGCAGTAACAATTTGCTCAACATGGCTGTTCAAGACAAACTTTACTCCCTTTTTTTCTGCCAATGCAATCAATGCATTGGGAATGTTGATCATCCCGCCATGGGGATAATAGGTTCCCTGGTTTTGCTCAAGGTGAGGAATCAGGCTCAACATGCCAGGTGCGCTGAAAGGATTGCTGCCATTGTATGTTGCGAACCTGTTGAAGACCTGAACGGCTTCCGGCGTGATGAACCTGCTTCTGTTGAAACCGTCAAGGGTATTGAAGAGATAAGGAAATTTAACCGTGCGAAGGGCATCCAACACCCGCTTGTGCAACCAGGTAGCGCGTTGGTGGAGCGAGTGGTTTAAGAAAATGGTTCCCACTTTTTCGTAGACCTGTTCGGCATCTCGGAGATACTGCAGCACATGTTCAGCGGGCTCTCCCACAGCTTGTTGCATTTCTGCTGCAAAGGTTTGAGGGTCTGTAAATGCATCCAGCCTTTTGCCATTTTCAAAAAAATAACGGCAAGCAATGGAAACAGGCTCGTAGGTAAAATAGGATTTGATATCTTCTCCTGCCAAAGAAAACAATTCTTCCACATTGGCTGGCTGGGTAAAAAGAGAAGGGCCAGCATCAAAAGAAAATCCATCTTTTTCGATCAGATACAACTTGCCCCCGGCAACCTCATTTTTTTCGTGCACCTCTACTTCAAACCCTTTTACCGCAAGCCTAATAGCGGTAGCAATGCCTCCGATGCCGGCACCTACAACAATGGCCTTAGTGGTTTTCATCGCTCATTGCATTGTTCTTTTCAAGATATTCCTCCAGCATGGGCAACGCAATCTTGAACCATTCAGTATAATTGCCTGGATGATTCGCCATGTTTCCGCGAAGTTCATCCATGTTCATGTAACAATAATCAACCACTTCATCCTTGTTGGGAAAAACCTGTCCGTCGTATTCACCAATCAATACATGATCAAACTCATACTCAGTCAGCTCGTTGTCCAATGCGGCTTTGTAAATGAAACTGAACGCAGGATCAACTGAAGTTTCAAAACCCAATTCTTCTCTCATCCTTCTTGTGGCAGCCTGGCTGGGGGTTTCATCCGGATAAGGATGACTGCAACAGGTATTCGTCCACAAACCACCGCTATGATACTTCTCGAATGCACGGCGCTGCAAAAGCATTTCTCCTTTGCTGTTGAAAAGAAAAACGCTGAAAGCCCTGTGCAGCAAGGCTTTTTGGTGCACCTCCATCTTCTCCATGAGCCCCACAGGCTCATCCTGTTCATTCACCAAAACCAAGAGTTGTTCTTGAGCAATATTCATCTGTATCAGGGAATTGAAATGTTGAGCGCTTTCAGAAAATCTTTTCCCAAAGGACTGACACCGGGATCGAAATACCCAATCAATCTTCCCTGTTCATCAATGATGTATTTTGAAAAATTCCAGGCAGGCGCTTCCTTGTTCCATCCATTTTTTGCAGAATCAGAGAGCCATGCAAAAACCGGATGCTGTTCCTTACCCTTCACTACACT
>CALPWM020000038.1 GCA_943327275.2 Chitinophaga pinensis | reverse complement strand
GTTTCCATCCGATCGATATCATACCGAACAGGGCCTGCTGGTTTGGTACGCGCTTTTTGCAACAAATCAAGCCGCATTTGCACAGGATCTTTGCCCATGGCTTCTGCTACCTCATCTAAAAACGCTTGCTCGGCATAGGCCAGGAAGTTTGTAATCGGTGCCCGCCATGCTCCGGTAGTGATGGGCGAGTTATGATCCAGTGATTCAATCAACAAATTGTCAATTGAACCCGATGGGAAATTATTCTCTCTGGTAGGTGCCCCGGCATTCATGCCAACACCCCTGAGTTTATATCCAGTCAAATTGTTGTTTGCATCGAGAGCTGCTTCAAAGCGATAGCGAACAGCAGGTCTGTAACTTCCTCCCCCCATATCGTCTTCTCTTGTCCAGATAACCTTCACAGATTTTTTGATGATGGAAGAAATTTCAGCGGCTTCAACCACATAGTCATATTTCAGCCTGCGTCCAAAGCCACCACCCAAGCGGGTGATATCAACCGTAATATTCTTTTCAGGAATTTTGAGCAGGTCTGAAACGGCTCTGCGGGCTGATCCTGGTGTTTGTGTTGGTCCAATCAGCTCGACCTTATCTGCACGCACATCTGCAAAGAAATTCATCGGCTCAATAGGGTTGTGTGGCACAAAAGGACATTCATATTCCCTTTTGATAACCTTTGATGCAGACTTGAATGCAGCATTTACATCTCCATCCTTGCGGTGCATGCGTGCATTGGTACTATCCATCAACTTGCTGAAAATATCCGCATGATCAGAACTGCTCTCCAAAGCCTTGTCAGCAGAATAGGTTATTTCCAGAGCCTTTCTGCCTTTCATGGCAGACCAGGTTGAGTTGGCGATCACTGCAACGTTGTTACCAAACCTCACTACATCAGCAACGCCTTGAACAGCCCTTGCAGCTTTGTCGTTTACAGTATTGATCTTTGAACCAAAAGCAGGCGGACGTTGAACAACCGCGTACACCATTCCGTCGCGGTAAAAATCAAGTCCGAACATGGGTTTACCAATAACAATATTTTTATTTTCAACATTGCGGATGGGCTTTCCAATGAGTTTGAAATCTTTGTGATTTTTCAGCGGTACATCTGTTGGAACATCTAATTTGGCAGCGATAGCAACCAAGTCTCCATAACCGGATTTTTTTCCACTGGCTTTATGGATCACATATCCGTTTTCGGCTGTACATGCTGATGCAGGTACATTCCAGGTGGAGGCTGCAGCGGCAATGAGCATCTGTCTGGCAGTGGCCCCGGCTGTACGCAACCTTTTCCAGGAATGAGGAACGGCGCCACTTCCACCAGTTAACTGCCTGTCGAATTTACTGGTATCCAATGGAGCCTGAACGACTGTAACCCGGCTCCAGTCTGCATCCAACTCGTCAGCAACAATCATGGCAAATGATGTTTTGATGTTTTGTCCGAGTTCAGGATTGGGTGAAGCAATGGTGATGCTGCCATCGGCGGCAATGGACAAATAGCTGTTGAAATCATGGTGCACACCTTCGATAACATGCCCCTTCCCCGTTTGTGCGGCAAGGTCTTCAAAAAGGGTGAATCCCAAGAGCAGGCCTCCTGCAGAGAGCGAAACCTTGCGAAGGAAATCCCTTCTTTCCTGATGTAATGTATGTTCCATAATTATTTTGTTTTTTGGCTGGCAACAAGGACAGCTTCGCGAATGCGATGATAGGCAGCACAACGGCAGAGGTTTCCATTCATGGCGGTCTCTACTTGCTCAAGGGTTGGTTTAGGATTTTTTTTGAGGAATGCCGCAGCAGTCATGATCTGACCTGTCTGGCAGTATCCGCATTGTGGTACATCCACTTCGTCCCAGGCCAACTGCAAAGGATGATCACCTTTTGCGGAGAGGCCTTCGATGGTGGTGATTTTTCCGGTGCCTATGGAGGAAACTGTCATCAGACAAGCCCTCGTGGCATTTCCATTCAAGTGAATGGTGCAAGCCCCGCAAGAACCGACTCCGCAACCAAATTTTGTACCCAATAACCTGAGATTGTCGCGCAAGACCCAAAGCAGTGGCGTATCGGAAGCCACATCCACTTTTTGGACTTTACCATTGATGTTGAGTGAATAAACCGGCATGTAATTCTTTTATGACTTAAATTTAATGAAAATCAACGGGTATGCAAAATGCTGTTCATGATCTATATCAGTCTTTGCTACAGTTCTTCCACTTTTCAATCATGCCATGAAAGAACTCAAGGAAATAGTGAAGGCTTATGATGCTGCTGTTCAGTCGGGCAAAGGCTTTGCATTAGCATCAGTAGTACACCTGGAAGGTTCATCTTACAGAAGGCCGGGGGCACGCATGTTTGTAAGCGATGAGGGGGAACTTACTGGGGCCATCAGTGGAGGTTGTTTGGAAGGGGATGCACTTAGAAAAGCGATGTATGCAATTTCTCAGCGGAAATCTAAGTTGGTGACCTATGATACCAGTGATGAAGATGACATGACCATCGGCATTCAATTGGGCTGCGCCGGAGTAATACAGGTTTTGTTTGAGACCATTGATCCCAACAAGCAAGACAATCCCATTCAGCTGATCAGAAAGGCATTGGCCATTCGACAGGAAGCAGTGATGGTTACCCTGTTCAATCTTTCCAATAAAAATGCAGATCAGCCAGGGACATGTTTGTTGATGGAATCCAATGGAAATATTACAGGTGCTATTCCCATTCGGGGAATCGACAAATTTGTGATGGGAGATGTGCTGCAAGCAATGCAGAACAAAAAATCTGTTTTCAGGGAATATCAGGCAGATGGAATGTCAATCACCGCATTCATCGAGTTCTTGCAACCTCCCATTTCATTGGTGGTAGTAGGTGCAGGAAATGATGCAGTGCCCATGATGCAGATAGCTGACACATTGGGCTGGGATCTTCGGATTGTTGATGGCAGAAATACCCATGCCCGTCCTGAACGTTTTGTTGCCGCCTGTCAAATACTGGTTTCCAAACCAGAAGCGGTGTTGGATCAGCTGCCCATGGATGCAAGGACGGTTTTTGTGATGATGACGCACAATTACAATTACGATTTGTCAATGTTGAAGGCATTGCTGCCAACCCAGACCTCATACATTGGCATGCTTGGGCCTAAAAAGAAACTGGATCGCATGTTGGATGAATTGAGGCAGGAAGGCCTGCAGCTGGATGAGGCCATGCTTTCAAAAGTTCATGGACCAACGGGATTGGAAATTGGTGCCGAAACACCTGAAGAAATTGCATTGAGCATTATCGCTGAAATTCAGGCAGTGGTAGAAGGCAAAGCAGGAGGAATGCTAAAGCACAAGCCTGATGTCATTCATGCACGAGAAGACACAAGGATTGAAAAAACGAATTTTTAACTTCTCTATGAAATGCAGCATAGAACGATGTGGAATCATTATCCTGGCCGCCGGAGAAAGCAAAAGGCTGGGCAGCCCCAAGCAATTGCTTTCATTTGATGGGAACACATTGCTGGCGCGTGTGGCAAAGACGGCATGTGAATCGATGATGTACCCCGTTATTGCTGTGTTGGGAGCCCATGCGGAAAAGATCAGGCCAACACTGAACATACCTGGTTTGAACGTTGTTAACAACGAAGACTGGCAGGAGGGGATGGCGTCTTCTATAAGAAAGGGATTGACCAGCATGATGGAACGTTATCCTCAGGTTGATGGCATTTTGATCTTGGTTTGTGATCAGCCATACCTCAGCCATGATCTGATCAAGGATTTGATTGAAGCACAGCGTGATGCAGGTTTACCAGCCGCTGCAGCTTCCTATAGCGGTAAGTTGGGCACTCCAGCCCTTTTCCATAAGTCTCTTTTCTCAGCACTCATGTTGCTTTCAGGAGATAAGGGTGCCCGAAAAATGTTGGAGCAAATGAGGGAAGATGTGGTGGAAGTTGATTTTGAAATGGGTGATGTAGATATTGATACGCAAGCAGATTACGAAAGATTGTTAAACAACGACAAAGGCGCTGAATGATCATAGATGGTTTCAAGAGGGCACACGATTATTTGAGGATATCCCTGACAGACAATTGCAATCTGCGTTGTTTTTATTGCATGCCTGATGAGGAGTATGCATTTACTCCTGCCAGCAAGCTCATGCAAGCAGCAGAAATTGAATCTATCGCAAAAGTATTTGTGGCCAATGGCGTAAATAAAATCCGGCTCACCGGAGGAGAACCGTTGGTGAGAAAAGATGCTGCTGACATCATCCTTCGATTATCCAGGTTGGGCGCAAAACTTACCTTGACGACCAATGCAACAAGACTTCACGATTATGTAGATGTGATAAAAGAGGCAGGTATCAATTCCCTCAACATAAGCCTGGATACACTGAACAAGGAGAGGTTTGTCATGATGACCAAAAGGGACCAATATGACAGGGTCCGCAGCAATATTGACCTCATGATACAGGAGGACATTCATATAAAAGTGAATGTGGTTGCCATGAAAGGACTGAATGATGACGAAATCAATGATTTTATCCGATGGACAAAAGATCTGCCTTTGCATGTAAGGTTTATTGAATTCATGCCATTCAGTGGAAACCGATGGAACAGCGAACGCGTAATGACATGGCAGCAAATACTGGAAGTTGCCAGTTCCGAATTTGATATCCTTCCACTGGACCGAGAAGTACATGAAACTGCCAAGAAATATAGGGTTCCTGGCCATCAGGGTACATTTGCTGTCATTAGTACGATGAGTGCACCTTTTTGCGGGGATTGCAATCGGATGCGCCTTACTGCAGATGGCAAGATGAAGAACTGTCTTTTTTCGCAGACCGAAACCGATTTGTTGACGCCTTTCCGCAACGGGGAGGATATCCTGCCACTCATCCATCAAAGCATCCTCGATAAAAAAGAATTCCTGGGAGGTCAATTTACCACCGATATGGATAAAATCGAAACGTCAAAATTGGAAAACAGAAGCATGATCACCATTGGCGGATAGCATACATTTTTCGATGTGGCATCTGTGGATGATTTTTATTATTTGAGCCTTACATTTGGAATGAAATGAGAAGACGATGGAGACAATGATTCATGTTCAAAGAGCCAAGGAGTTGATTGCGCAGAGCATCAAACCGCTTGAACCTGTCAGTGTGCCACTTACTGACGCGACAGGGCTTGTCTTGGCTGAAGATGTTTTCTCACAGTACGACATCCCCGCGTATCCACAATCCAGCATGGATGGATATGCCTTTGCTTTTGAGGAGGGAAAATTGACCTATGTTTTGGACGGTGAAATGGCTGCAGGCAGCAATCATCAATTAGCATTGAAGCCAGGTTTTGCAGTGAGAATATTTACGGGTGCAGCTGTCCCTCCGGGAGCCGACACCGTATTGATGCAAGAGAAATCTACTATTCAAGAAGGTCAATTGCAAGTAAATGATCAGCACTTAAAAAAGGGTGATAATCTTCGTCAGGCTGGTTCAGAAATACAAAAGGGTGCAAAGGCACTGTCGAAAGGACATTTGTTGAACGCCGCTTCCATCGGGTTTTTGGCGGGTATGGGCATATCATCAGTGAAGGTATATCCCAAACCAAGGGTTGCAATTCTTGTTACAGGCAATGAACTTCAACTGCCAGGCAAACCTTTGGAATATGGACAAGTCTACGACTCAAATTCCCTGACCTTAAAAGCCTGTCTTTCTCAACTGCATATCAATGTTGTTGACATTTTTTCCTGTGGCGATGATCTGTTCCAATTGAAGTCAACCCTTGAAAAGGCTTTGAAAAGGGCAGACTTGATTTTGATGACAGGTGGTGTAAGTGTAGGCGATTATGATTTTACGATAGGTGCATTTGAATCATGTGGCGTGAGAAAGGTATTTCATAAAGTTCGTCAAAAACCAGGAAAGCCCCTGCTTTTGGGAACAAGGGATGAAAAACTGGTTTTTGGATTGCCAGGAAATCCAGCATCGGTGCTCACTTGTTTTTATGAATATGTAATCCCCGCCATTGGCAGGATGATGCAGTTCCCAATAGCTATAGCGTGTATGCAAGTTCCACTGGAACATGACCATCAAAAATCAGCAGGACTGACACATTTTCTAAAGGCGTGGTACAATGGTCAAACCGTTTCATTGCAAAAAGGGCAGGAATCCTATAAACTTTCTTCCTATGCTGCAGCCAATTGCCTGGCCGTTTTCCCTGAAGCCGAAACCACATTCTCTAAGGGTCAATTGGTTGACATTCATTTGTTGCCACAATAAACATCAGGCATGACGCTCACAATATTTTTTTTATTGCTCTTGTTCGTCGTTGCATTTCTCTATGCAGCCGTGGGTCATGGAGGCGCCAGCGGATACCTGGCATTGATGGCCATTTTTGGCATGATGCCAGATATAATGAAACCAACTGCATTGCTGCTCAATTTGTTTGTTTCCTTATCTGCTTTTGTACTTTTTTATAAGGAAGGCCATTTTAAATGGAAAATATTCCTGCCCTTCGCACTGGCCTCCATACCTTTCTCTTTTCTTGGAGGAATGATCTCTCTTGATGCTTCTATCTATAAAAAAATACTGGGAATCTTGTTGCTGATCCCTGTAGTCAGGTTGGCTGCATTTCCAAACAAGGATTATTATGATTTAAAACAATCGACATTGTTTTTATCCCTGTTGATTGGTGCCTGCATCGGTTTTTTATCAGGATTGATCGGTATCGGTGGAGGCATCATTCTCTCACCAGTATTGCTGTTGCTCGCCTGGACAAACCAGAAGCAGACGGCGGCCATCAGTGCATTGTTCATTTTCGTAAATTCACTTTCTGGCTTGGCTGGCCAACTGACCAAAGGAATCAATTTTCAATCTGAGATGTTTGTTTTGGTTGGGATTGCTTTTGCAGGTGGATCAGTTGGAGCATGGTTTGGAGCAAGGAAATTCAACCAAAATATTTTGAAATATTTGTTGGCGATAGTATTGTTGATGGCGTCTGTCAAACTGTTGCTGACATAAATAAATTGTATGATTGAAGTGATGTTTTTTGGGCAGCTCACAGATGCCACTGGTGTTTCATCAGTCATGGTAGAGGAAGTTGGCAATACAGACATGCTGATTCAGATGATGAAGCAGCGTTATCCAGCCCTAGAATCATCAACATACATGATTGCAATCAACAATGCCATGGTTACAGAAAATTCGATTGTTACACCCGGCAGCAAGGTAGCCTTCATGCCACCATTTTCAGGGGGGTAAAATGGAACATACGCATAAATTAGATCGATACCAGCGCCAACTCATCCTAAAAGGATTTGGAATGGCTGGGCAACAGAAGCTGAAGCAGGCAAAGGTTTTGGTTATCGGTGCGGGAGGATTGGGTTGTCCGATCATGCAATACCTGGTTGCAGCAGGTGTCGGGCATATTGGAATTGCAGACAATGACAAAGTAAGTCTATCCAATCTGCACAGGCAGGTGATTTTCGGCACTGAGGACATTGGTTTGTACAAGGTTGATGTTGTAAAACAAAAGATGTTTTCACTCAACAGTGATGTGAACATCCGCACCTGGAATGAACGATGGACCCAGGAACATTGCATGCAGCATTTTCCAGATTATGATGTGGTCGTTGATGCAACGGACAATTTTGCATCAAGATACCTCATCAATGATGCCTCTGTATTGTTGGGTAAACCACTTGTGTTTGGCGCTGTGTCACAATTTGACGGACAGGTAGCTGTTTTTAATCAACTGCAAGCAAATGGCAGCAGATCGGTGAACTACCGTGATTTGTTTCCTCTGCCACCTGCGAATGGTGAAGTACTCAATTGTTCAGAAGGTGGAGTATTGGGTGTATTGCCTGGCACCATTGGTACAATGCAAGCCACCGAAGTCATCAAACTGATTACCGGGCTCGGAAAAACATTATCAAACAGGCTTTGGAATTACAATGCATTAACACAGGAGGTGTTCATCATGCAGTTGGTTTCCAATCCCATCAGCCATCAACACATTCCTTCATCAGAAGAACAATTTATGGCTGCGGATTATGAGTGGATGTGCGCTGTTCCACAGAGGGGAATCACAGAAATTGATGTACTGGATTGGCAACAAAACTTTTTGGATCACTTATTCGTTGATATACGCGAACCACATGAATTGCCGCGCTTGGATGCCCTTTGTTCCTCGCTTGGATTGGAATGGATGGAGATACCTTTGTCAAGTCTTGAAAACAACCTCGGTTGCCTCACTGATAGAAATGTGGTATTTGTTTGTCAGGCAGGTATGCGCAGTTTGATGGCTGCTGACATGCTGATGAAAGCAAGTCCGGATTCAGCGGTGTTCAGCCTGAAAGGCGGCGTACGCATGCTCGCAGAAAAAAAATTAATTTAAAAAATGGAAGCCAAAAAAATAAGGAACATTTTCACGGCAGGGCCTGTTGAAGCCGCTTTCATAGCAGACAGCATCGCCAAACATTCCACCAAGACTTCTATTGGTGGGCACAGTATTTTTCTTGGTCAGGTAAGGGCTGATCTGATGGATGGCAAACAGGTGGAGGCCATTGAATACACCAGCCATGTGGATATGGCATTGGAAGTCATGGCTACCATTCGAGAGGATATTTTTACCAGGTATGCGTTAACCTGCATGCATGTTCATCACAGTTTAGGTGTTGTCAAAGCAGGCGAAATTTGCCTGTTTGTTTTCACCTCTTCAAAGCATCGTAAGGTTGCTATTGATGCATGCTCAGAATGTGTTGAACGGATCAAGGCAGAGCTGCCTGTCTGGGGAAAGGAAATTTTTGAAGGAGAAGGATATCAATGGAAAATAAATCAATAATCTCATGGTTAACATAACACATAAATCGTCCACGCTGCGCCAGGCCATTGCAATGGGAATCCTCAAAGTGTCAAGGCAGGAAACCATTGATGCCATTGTAAACAGAAAAGTTCCCAAAGGGGATGTATTTGAATTCAGTCGTGCAGCGGGTTTGCTGGCTTGCAAGAAAACCTATGAAGTGATTCCTGACTGCCATCCACTTCCTGTCGAATATACTTCTATAACCCATGAAGTTGATGGTTTGAGTATCATCATCAGGGTTGAAGTGCACACCGTCTATAAAACTGGGGTAGAAGTAGAAGCCATGCATGGTGCAGCCATCACGGCATTGACCATGTATGATATGCTCAAGCCGATTGACGATGCTATTGAAATTTCATCCATTCGTCTTGAAAAAAAGAAAGGCGGGAAAAGCGATATCAAGTATGCCTATCCGGACACCCTGAAAGTGGCAGTCATTACCTGTAGTGACAGTGTTAGCAAGGGTTTGAATATCGACAAGAGCGGAGATCTGATTGAAGAAAAATTAAACAAGCATAAACTTACTGTGACTCATCGTCAAGCCATTGCGGATGAGTTTGATGTAATTCAGGCAACAGCAAAGCAGTTGATAGCAGATGGCTATCAATTGATATTATTCACTGGGGGAACTGGACTTTCACTAAGGGATGTAACGCCTGATGCAATCAGACCATTGATTGAACGTGAGGTTCCTGGTATCATGGAAGCGGCAAGAGATTATGGGCAGCAACGCACGCCTTATGCCATGCTGAGCAGAGGCATTGCAGGCTTTGTGGGAGAGACCTTGCTCATCACATTGCCCGGCTCGCCCAGGGGTGCGGAGGAAAGTATGGATGCATTGTTCCCGTATATCCTTCATGTGTTCAGGGTGAGGGAAGGGGTTAGACATGATTAAAACAACATGAGTACATACCCGATATATTTAGATTATAATGCTACTACTCCATGTGATCAGCAAGTGGTCGATGCCATGTTGCCATATTTTTCCGAACATTTCGGGAATGCCTCAAGCAAGGCTCATGCACATGGATGGTATGCAGAGGATGCTGTTTCCCAGGCGCGTCAGCAGGTAGCCTCCTTGATAGGTGCCGATGCGAAGGAAATCATCTTTACATCGGGCGCCACAGAGTCTGTCAACCTGGCCATTCAAGGCTTGGCTCAGTTGCACGCTACAAGAGGGAAACATATCATCACGGTTGCCACTGAGCATAAAGCCGTCTTGGATGTTTGTGCACACTTGCAGTGGCAGGGGTATGAGATTACTTATCTTCCTGTTGATCAGTTTGGGATGATAGCACTTGAACAGCTGGAAGATTCCATCAGGAAGGATACGATACTTATTGCTGCCATGTATGCCAACAATGAAACTGGTGTCATACATCCTGTTGCTGATATTGGACGCATTGCCCAACAACATTCCATTCCATTTTTTTGTGATGCCACCCAGGCAGTGGGAAAGATTCCAGTTGATGTATATGCTGATTGCATAGACATGATGGCTTTCTCCGCGCACAAGATGTATGGTCCAAAAGGAGTAGGGGCCTTGTTTATCAAAAAAAGAAATCCTCTTTTGGACATATCGCCATTGGTTTTCGGCGGTGGTCATGAACGAAAATTGCGCAGTGGCACATTGAATGTGCCGGGAATCGTTGGAATGGGAAAGGCTGCTGAATTGTGTAATTCGATGATGGCATCAGAGGCTAAGCGTTTAACTGATTTTCGTGATGTATTTTGGAAAGAAATTGGTTCTATTGAAGGCGTTCAGTGGAATGGGCATAAAGTCCAATCGCTATCTCATGTTGCCAATATTTGTTTTACTATGGAAGGCGGGGATAAACTGATTAAAATGCTGTCAAAATATATGTCCGTTTCTTCTGGATCTGCATGTTCATCTGCAGCTGTTGAACCCTCACATGTTTTAAAATCCATGGGCCTCTCAGATGCTAAAGCACATTCATCCATTCGTTTTAGCTTTGGAAGATTCACCACTTTGCAGGAAATGATGACAGCTATTGAAGCAATTAAAAAAACTTTATCTCGTTTATCCTAATTGAGTGGCTATGATTGGGATATAGTTTATCTCAAGCCTGATCAAAATGTATTCCCTGACATCATCATTCATCAATTGTGTTTTTTGAGGAAGTTAAAGGCAACAAGGCTGATCAAAGCCGCTCCGCAAAGGTAGTATCCCACATATTCCAGTCCATAGCTTGTTGCCAGGGACGTGGCAATGTAGGGGGCTACAGATGCTCCCAGGATACCTGCAAAAGTAAATGCCAGTGAAGATCCCGAGTAGCGCACGGATGCTGGAAAAATATCACAGAGTGCTGTGCCGAGAGGGCCGTATGTAAATCCCATCAGGAGAAGTCCAAGAGAAAGAAAGATGGTTGTGAGTGCCATGTTCCCGGGTATAAACAATGTCTTGAATGCAAGTCCAAAAACAAAGATCAGCACAGTAGCTATCATCAGGATTCGAAAAGTGCCGATTTTATCAGCCAATATGGATGAAACGGGGATACCAATTCCAAAAAACAATATTGCCACAAGTTGGGCCAGCAGGAAAGGTTCCCTTTGATAACCCATGTGTGACGTGCCCCAGCTCAATGTAAATACGGTCATTAGATAAAAGATGGCAAATGTTGTGGTTGCCGCCAAACTCCCCAGGATGAGCATTTTTGTATGTTTTCTTACAACAGTAAACAAGGGAATTTTGACCTTTTCTTTGGATTCAATTACTTTTTTAAATTCAGGCGTTTCTTCAATATTCATCCGCACATAGAGTCCTACAAAAACCAGTATGGCACTTGCGATGAAAGGTATTCTCCAACCCCAGGAGAGAAATTCTTCGTTCGTAAGATAATTGCTGAGTATCAAAAAAGAACCATTGGATAAAATGAAGCCCAATGGGGCACCCAATTGCGGAAACATGCCATACCAGGCTTTCTTTTTTGCAGGGGCATTTTCTGTTGCCAATAAAACCGCTCCTCCCCATTCGCCTCCCAAACCAAGGCCTTGTCCAAACCTGAATATGGCAAGCAGAAGCGGGGCGAGCACACCAATGGATGCATAGCCAGGAAGAAGGCCGATGGCAACAGTTGATGGCCCCATGGTCATTAATGCGGCTACCAATGTGGCTTTTCGTCCTATGCGGTCACCGAAATGGCCA
This sequence comes from Chitinophaga pinensis, assembly GCA_943327275.2. Taxonomy (GTDB): domain Bacteria; phylum Bacteroidota; class Bacteroidia; order Chitinophagales; family Chitinophagaceae; genus Pollutibacter. The sequence goes on along the minus strand of CALPWM020000038.1, from coordinate 933 downwards.
AACAATGCAGCTCCTATTGGTCTGGCAAAAAATGCCAATGCAAAGGTGGCCAATGACTCTAGTGTAGCAGCTGTAGGGCTCGACATGGGAAAGAAGAGCTTAGGAAAAACCAGAACAGCTGCTGTAGAATAAATATAAAAATCAAAGTATTCAATCATGGTGCCAATCATGCTTGCCATGAGTATTTTACCTGACTTTTGTGATGTTGTATGCATTATTGAAATTAGAAATAATTAAATCAAGATAAATCTACAATAGTTGATGCAATATATTATTTTAGGAGCCCAGAATCCATATAAAACAAATCAATGTCAACATTAAAAAGGATTTTCAAACAAAACACGCACAATTCATTTTTTAAAGCGCTTGCGGGATTTGGCAGGTCATTGAACAGGCTGTATGAAAACAGGAACCACGATATTTATAGCAATGGCGAAATAACCGTTTTGAAAAAAATTGCCAGAACGAATCCTAAACTTATAATTGATGCTGGTGCTAATGTTGGGGATTATTCTATTTTGGCAAATCAAATCATGCCTGCCTGTAAAATATACGCTTTTGAACCTGTCGAAGCCACTTTCCAATACTTGCTGTCAAATATTAAAGATTTAAAAAATGTAGTGCCCATTAAAAAGGGATTGTTCAAAGAGAATTGTGAATTGGCCATCAATTTATTTGCTTCAAATGAACATTCATCCATTTACGATATTGAGGGATTGCCCATTGGATCTGATCAGCAACAAAAAATCGAACTGGTTCGGGGAGATGATTTTATAAAAGACAATCACATCGATTCGATTGACTTTTTGAAACTTGATGTTGAAGGTGCAGAGTATGATGCCTTACTCGGTTTTGAAAATGCCATTAAGCATGGTGCTATCAAGGCTGTCCAATTTGAATACGGCTATATCAATATTTCAACCAAGAAATTAC